>NZ_JAPWHT010000133.1:0-22967 GCF_027270795.1 Streptomyces sp. ActVer | reverse complement strand
TGGCCGCGTACTCGGTCCAGGGTCCGGCCGCGTCGACGACCTCGCCGGTCTCCGGGTCGAGGATGCCGAGCGCGGTGGCGCCCCGGCCGTGCACGACGGCGATGAGTCCGCTGTCCAGTGGCGCGAACCAGCGTCGGCCGACCGTCCACAGCGGTCCGGCGAACTCCTCCTCGCGCGTGCAGACGGGCTCGCCGTCGCGGTAGAGGTTCCACCAGCCGGAGCGGTCGCTCGCGTACAGCAGGGTGCCGTCGGCGCACCAGTCGGCCTGGGCGATCGACTCGTCCGGGCCTCCGGCCGCCTTCCGGGTGCCCCGCAGCGTGCCGTCGGGGCCGACGTCGGCCACCATCAGTTCGGTCCCGTCCCACGGCATCCGCGGGTGGTCCCAGCCCAGCCAGACCGCGCGCGTCCCGTCGGGCGAGATGCGCGGCCCGGTGACGAACCGGTGCTGCCCGTCGGTGAGTTCGCGTACCGCGTCCTTGTCCTGCGCGGCCGACCCGTCCAGCGGCACCGCGGCGACGACCCGGCGCACGTCGGTCGGCCCGTCGCCGGTGAACTCCTCCAGTACGCACCAGACCTCGCCGAGTTCGAGATGCATCTGCGGGTCCACCCACCGCAGTCCGCCGCCCACCGGCGACACGGGGGTCAGGGGGCGGGGCTCCTGGTCGGGGCGGGCGGGCTCGTACGCGTACAGCCGCTGGTCGGCGAAGTTGACGAAGACCACCAGCGCGCCGTCGTCGCCGACCGCCCCGGCCCAGGGGTGTCCGCCGTACTCCATGACGCGGCTGCGCACGTTCCACGGGGCGGGCAGGACCGATTCCTCGGTGCCGTCGGCGCGGCGGCGCACCAGGGCGCGGCGACCGCCCTCGGTGGGCCGGGGCTCGGTCCACCAGACCTCGTCCCCGACGAAGCCGACGAAGTCGGGGTGTCCGTCGTGCGCGGCGGCCAGCGCCGCGTCGATGGGCGAGGGCCAGGAACCGTAGGCCAGGGTCTGCACGATGTCCCCCATTTTTCCCTAGGCCGTGCGCAGAAAGCGGTCGAGTACCCGGACGCCGAAGTGCAGCGCCTCGACGGGCACGCGTTCGTCGACCCCGTGGAAGAGGGCCTGGTAGTCGAAGCCCGGCGGGAGCTTCAGCGGCGCGAATCCGTATCCGGTGATGCCGAGGCGCGAGAACTGCTTGGCGTCCGTGCCGCCCGACATGCAGTACGGCACGACATGCCCCTCGGGCGCGAACTCCTCCACGGCGGCACGCATGTTGGCGTACGTCGTCGAGTCCACCGGTGCCTGCAGGGCCACCTCACGGTGGTGGAACTCCCACTCCACGTCCGGACCGGTGAGCTGGTCAAGGGTCGCGCGGAACTCGTCCTCGGTGCCGGGCAGATAGCGTCCGTCCACGTGGGCGACGGCCTCCCCGGGAATGACGTTGACCTTGTAACCGGCGTTCAGCATCGTGGGGTTGGCGCTGTTGCGCACGGTGGCCTCGACGAGCGAGGCGGCAGGGCCGAGCTTGTGCAGCAGGGCGTCGACATCGTCGAAGTCAGGTTCGATGCCGTACACCGCGGCCATCTCGGTGAGCGCGGCGCGGACCGTCGGGGTGAGCCGTACGGGCCACTCGTGGGCGCCGATCCGCGCGATCGCGGCGGCGAGCCGGGTCACCGAGTTCTGCCGGTTCACCTTGGAGCCGTGGCCGGCCCTACCGCGTGCGGTGAGCTTCAGCCAGCCGGTGCCGCGCTCGCCCGCCGCGACCGGGTACAGCTCGCGGCCGGAGCCGTCGTGGAAGGTGAAGGCGCCGGACTCGCTGATGCCCTCGGTGCACCCCTCGAAGAGCCCCGGATGCTCGTCGGCGAGGAAGCCCGAGCCGTCCTCGGCGCTCGCCTCCTCGTCCGCGGTGAAGGCGATCACGATGTCGCGCCGGGGGCGCACGCCCGCGCGGGCCCACTGCCGTACGACCGCGAGGATCATCGCGTCCATGTTCTTCATGTCGACCGCGCCCCGGCCCCAGACGACCCCGTCGCGGACCTCCCCGGAGAACGGGTGCACGCTCCAGTCCTCCGCCTGCGCCGGTACGACGTCCAGGTGACCGTGGACGAGCAGCGCGTCGGCGGACGGGTCGGTGCCCTCCAGGCGCGCGACGACATTCGCGCGCCCCTTCGTGCGCTCCAGGAGCGTCGGCTCCAGGCCCGCCTCGGCGAGCAGCGCGGCCGCTTCCTCGGCGGCGGGCCGCTCCTGGCAGTCCCCGCCGCCGCGGTTCGTCGTGTCGATCCGGATGAGATCTGAGGTGAACCGGACGACCTCGTCGAGGGCCTGCCCGTCGACCGCCCCGCCCCTGGCCGTGTGCTCCTCGGTCGCGCTCCTGCTGTCAGCCATAGGTCTCCTCCACGGCGGCCGAGACGATCGTGGTGACCGCCTTGAAGGTACGAATCCCCTCGTACATGGTCGGGCTGGTGTACGCGACCTTCCGCTCCCCGATGCGCTCGACGCCCGGGACGACGGTGGCCGCCATCGCGAGGTGCTCGGCGTCGAACTCCAGGGCCACGGTGAACGGACCACCGTCCACGGGCTCGTGCCGCACCGCGAGGGCTGTGGCCTCCTTGGCGGCGGCGCGGATGTCCGACGCCGTACGCGCCGGTGTGCGGCACACGGCCGCGTACCGCGAGACATGGTCCTTGACGGCGACCTTCAGCGCCTCGGGGGCGTAGCCGAGCGCGTCCTCGCAGGCCACGTCGTCGCCGGTGACGAGGACGACGGGGACGCCGTACTCGGCGACGACATGCGCGTTGAGCAGGCCCTCGCTGGCGCGTACGTCGTTGATCCAGACGCCGGTGATCGAGTTGGCGAGGTAGGTGTGGGCGAGGACGCCCTCCATGCCCGCTCCCGCGTGGTAGCCGACGAAGGCGATGCCGTCGACGTCGCCGTGCTGCACGCCCTCCACCATGGACAGCGACTTGTGCCGCCCGGTGAGCATCTGCGCCCGTTCGTCCAGCTGCTCCAGGAGCAGGTTGCGCATGGTCCAGTGGGCCTCGTTGATGAGGACCTCGTCGGCGCCGCCGTCGAGGAAGCCGAGAACGGCCGCGTTCACGTCCGAGGTGAACATCGACCGGCACCGCTCCCACTGCGGTGTGCCCGGCAGGACGTCGGCCGGCCAGGTCACCCCGGTGGCGCCCTCCATGTCGGCGCTGATGAGGATCTTTGCCATGCTCCAGTTGTATCGCAGTCCGGAGGAGCCCCACAGGGGAGGGCGGTCAGCCGGACGAACCGACCGAAACCTTCACTCGGCCGTCGGTGTACTCCTCGTCCACGGTGATCGTGGTGCCGTCGGGTCCCGCGAGGACCGGGACACCCGGCCGGGACGGGATCGTCGTCTCCACACCGTTCTGGTGAAAAGTGAGCGGTGCGGTGGGCCGGCGCCCGAAGGGAGCGTCGTACGTCTGGAGGCGGCCCCGGATCACGGCCCCGGAGGTGTCCAGGGCGGGCTCGGCGTGTGCGTCGACCGGCAGGATCTGACCGTGGCCGCCGTTCGCCTTGGTCCTGTTGTCCCGGTACTTGGTGTTCCAGTACCAGATCAGCGTGCCGCTCTCGTAGTGCAGCCGCTCCTTGAGCCGAGGCAGTATGGAGCGCCAACCCAGTTGGAACGGGCCGGACTTGAGGTACGTGTCCTCGCCGACGTACTGCCGGTTCTCGACGACGTAGTAGCGCGCGTTGCCGTCCGCGTCCGCGGGGAGCTTCACCAGAAGGGCTTCCTTGCCCTGCGTCGAGGAGTCGACCGACAGCGGGTTCAGGACGACGGTCGAGGGGGTGCCCGCCTGCGCCGTCGCGTGGTCGAGCCAGCCGAGCCGCAGTTTGGCCCACGCTCCCAAGTCAGCGGGATGGGCGGACAGTTCGGCCTCGTTCGAGAGCAGGGAGCCGTGCGACATGACCGACCAGAAGCCGGTCGAGTTCTCGCCGCCGGAGGTGTCGTACAGATCGGGCAGACCCAGGTCGTGGCCGTATTCGTGGGCCAGCGTGCCAAGTCCCCTGTTCTCGTTGGTCATCGTGTAGTCGTTGACCCAGACGCCCGAGTCGCCGACCTGGCTGCCGCCGTCCCGGTTTCCGTTGGCGGGGCCCGACTTGCCCGCGCCGGACTGGAGATAGCTGACGCTGCCGCGGTGTGAGCCGATGGCGTCGGTGCCGTTGACGCCACCGCCGTTGGCCTGCGACTCCCCCGCGAACATCAGCATCACGCGGTCGAGATAGCCGTCGGGTTCGTTGAAGATCCCGTCCCGGTCGTGGTCGTTGCGGTCCCAGGTGTCGTACGTGGCAAGGTACTTGGCCAGCGAGGCCACGGTCCGGCCCGTCGCGCGCTGGTCCTCGTACCACTTGTCGAGGCCGTCGGTGACGAGCTGCTCGTTGCAGTAGTACGTCGAGACGGCGACGCCGTTCTTCCGGCAGGTGTCGGTGCCGTAGTGCGCGAGGGGGTGGTCGACGCGGGTCCAGTCCTGGACGGTGCCGGTGATCGAGTAGACGCCGCTGGACTGGCGCTGAAAGTACGACCTGAGGGTGTCGCCCGAGGTCTCGTCCGCCGTGCCGAAGATCTGCCGCTGGTAGTAGGCCCGGCTGTAGTCCCGGGTCCACACCGTGGCGTTGTCGGTGGTGCGGTCGGGCTCGGGAATCCGGTTGTGCGTGTAGTCGCTGAACTCCACCGGCAGCACGAAGATCCGGTCCGCGGTGCGGGCCGTCTCCGCGTACGAGCCCTCGCGGTACTCGATCCGCTGCGAGGAGCCGCGCGTCTCGGGCGTCACCTCCCCGGCTGCGACCTTGGCGACGGCGAGCGTCCGGGCGCGCTGGGTCCGCTCGCCCCTCTTGCTCAACAGATCGTGGTTGGGGGCCTCGGCGGCGGCCCCGGTCTCCGGGGAGGCAGTCATGACGGGGTTGGCAGCGACGGGGTTGAGGGCGACCGCGACGGAGGCGCCAGGGGCGTGGACGGCCAGGGCAGCGACGGTGGCGACCAGGGATCCGCCCAGGCGCGCAGATCTGTGGAGGAACACGGATCTGCGGAGGAGCGGAGACCTGCGGATGCGCTTGCTCAACGTGCGTCCTTCTCGCGGCTGCCGGGGCGCACTCAGGAGAGCATGGAGGTACGGATGAGGCGGGTTGCCCGGCAGCGTGTCGCCGCCGAGGTCACTCGGCCGCCCACAACCCCCGTACGTGTCCGAGGTGGCGGGTCATGACGGCCCGTACCGCCTCCTCGTCGCGGGCGATGAGCGCGTCGAGGATGTCCAGGTGCTCCGCGGCGGAGGCCTCCAGGCGGCCCGCCTTCACCAGCGCGTGCAGGCCGTAGAGGCGGGAACGCTTGCGGAGGTCGCGGACCACTTCGACCAGGTGGTCGTTGCCCGCGAGGGCGAGGAGCCCGAGATGGAAGCGCATGTCCGCCTCGACGTGCGCGACGAGGTCACCGGTCGCGGCTGCCGTGACGCTCTCCTGGGCGGCCGGGCGCAGCGCCTCCAGGGCGACGGGGTCGGCGGTGGCGGCGAGCGACACGGTGGTGGGGATCTCGATGAGTGAGCGGATGTGCGTGTACTCGTCGAGCTGCTTCTCGGACACGGCGGTGACCCGGAAGCCCTTGTTCGGCACGGTGTCGACCAGGCCCTCCTTGGCGAGGTCGAGCATGGCCTCGCGGACGGGAGTCGCCGAGACACCGAAGCGGGCGGCGAGGGCCGGCGCGGAGTACACCTCGCCCGGACGCAGCTCCCCGGCGATGAGGGCGGCCCGCAGCGCGTCCGCGACACGCTCGCGGTAGCTGGGCTTCTTGCCGCCCAGCGAGGGCAGGGCGGGGGCGCTGGCGCGCTGGGCGGGCATCGGGGGGTCTCCTTGGAACGGGCGGTGCGTGGGGTGAGGCGGGCAGTACCAGTGGTCGGGCGGGGGCGCGCGGTTCCGAGGCCTTCAGAGGACGAAGCCCGCCGGGAACGGGTCGGTGGGGTCGAGCAGATACTGGGCCGTGCCGGTCACCCAGCCACGCCCGGTGAAGCTTGGCAGGACGGCCGGGATCCCGGCGACCTCGGTGGTGTCGAGGAGCCGGCCGGTGAAGTGGGTACCGATGAAGGACTCGTTCAAGAACTCGGTGTTCAGGGGGAGCTCGCCGCGTGCGTGCAGCTGCGCCATGCGCGCGGAGGTGCCCGTGCCGCAGGGTGAGCGGTCGAACCAGCCGGGGTGGATGGCCATCGCGTGCCGCGAGTGCCGGGCCGTCGAGCCCGGGGCGGTGAGCTGCACATGGTGACAGCCCCGGATGGACGGATCCTCGGGGTGGACGGGCTCTCCCTCGGTGTTGATGGCGTCCATCAGCGAGAGCCCGGCCGCGAGGATGTCGTCCTTGCGGGCCCGGTCGAAGGGCAGCCCGAACTGGTCGAGCGGCAGGATCGCGTAGAAGTTTCCGCCGTACGCCAGGCCGTACGTCACCGTCCGCCCGTCGGCGAGCTGGATCTTGCGGTCCAGGGCGACGGAGAAGGACGGCACGTTCTTGAGCGTGACCGCCTTGGCCGCCCCGTCCTCCACCGCCACCTCGGCGACCACGAGCCCCGCCGGGGTGTCGAGGCGGATGGTGGTCACCGGCTCGACGACCTCGACCATGCCGGTCTCCACGAGGACGGTCGCGACCCCGATGGTCCCGTGCCCGCACATCGGGAGATAGCCCGACACCTCGATGTAGATGACGCCGTAGTCGCAGTCGGGACGGGTCGGCGGCTGGAGGATCGCACCGCTCATCGCCGAGTGGCCGCGCGGCTCGTTCATCAGCAACTGCTTGATGTCGTCGCGGTGTTCACGGAAGTACAGCCGCCGCTCGTTCATGGTCGAACCCGGGACCGTGCCGATGCCTCCGGTGATCACCCGGGTCGGCATGCCCTCGGTGTGCGAGTCGACGGCGTGCAGGACGAGTTTGCTGCGCATGGGGCTCCCTGGGGGTGAGGTCTCCTGCGAGGCAGAGATCGAGATCGTGGCCGCGTGCCTTCGGGCGGGCGTCCGGGACTGCGGCTCAGGCGAGCCCGGCCGCGACGGCCCGTTCGGTGGCCTCGCGCACGGCCTGCTCCTGCTCGGGAAGGAGCGGCACGCGCGGCGCCCGTACCGGACCGCCGTGCCGCCCCACGATGTCCATCGACAACTTGATGGCCTGCACGAACTCGGTCTTCGAGTCCCAGCGCAGCAAGGGATGCAGTTGGCGGTAGAGCTTGCCCGCGGTGTCCAGGTCTCCCGCGACGGCGGCACGGTACAGCGCGACGGAGGCGGAGGGCAGCGCGTTCGGGTAACCGGCCACCCAGCCCTTGGCTCCGGCGACCGCCAGTTCCAGCAGCACGTCGTCGGCGCCGATCAACAGGTCGAGTTCCGGGGCGAGTTCGGCGATCCGGTAGGCGCGGCGTACGTCACCGGAGAACTCCTTGACCCCGTGGATGTACCCCTCGCCGTGCAGCTTCGCGAGCAGCTCGGGCACGAGGTCGACCTTGGTGTCGATGGGGTTGTTGTACGCGACGACCGGCACGCCCGCCTTGGCCACCTCCGCGTAGTGGGCCAGGACCGAGCGCTCGTCGGCGCGGTAGGCGTTCGGGGGCAGCAGCATCACGGAGGCGCAGCCCGCGTCGCGTGCCTGCTCGGCCCAGCGGCGGGCCTCGGCGGACCCGTACGCGGCCACGCCCGGCATCACGCGCTGCCCGCCGATCGCGGCCACCGCGGTCTCGACGACCTTGGCCCGCTCCTGAGGGGTGAGCACCTGGTACTCGCCGAGCGAGCCGTTCGGTACGACCCCGTCGCAGCCGTTCTCGACGAGCCAGGAGCAGTGCTCCGCGTACTTGTCGAGGTTGACGGAGAGGTCGTCGTTCAGCGGGAGGGCGGTGGCGACGAGGACGCCGCGCCAGGGCCGGTTGTCGATGACGTTGTCGTCAGTCATGAGGGGTCCCATCCGGTTTCGGTAGAGGGTGACGTGTCATGAGGGTTCGCCGGGCTCACGAGCCAGCACCCCGAGGGGCACAGGCCGGGCGAACGGCCGTCGGGAGGGTGTCTCGGGACAGCGCGCGAGCCCCGCCACGGCAGGCCCGCACATCCGTCCCTGACACCAGCCCATCCCGGCCCTGGTCAGCAGTTTCACGGTGCGTACGTCCCCGGCCCCGAGGTCGTCGACGGCCTCCCGGATCGCGGAGGCGGACACCTCCTCACAACGGCACACGACGGTGTCGTCGGTGACCTGCTCGACCCAATGGGCGGGCGGGGCGCAGACCGAGTCGACGGCGGCGAAGAACTCCCGCAGCCCGGCACGCGCCTTGGCCGCCGAGGCGTACGAACTCCTTTCGGGCGTACGGGAGTCGAGCCGTGCCGCGATGGACAGTCCGGCGATCCGGCCCTCGGCCGACGCGAGCGCCGCGCCGCCGATCCCCGTGGCCTCGCCGGCGGCCCAGACGCCGGGCACGTCGGTGCGCTGTTCGTCGTCCACTGCGACGGCAACCCCGTCGAGACGGCAGCCGAGTGCTTCGGCGAGGTCGGTGTGCGGGAGCATGCCGTGGCCGACGGCGAGGGTGTCGCACGGGATGCGCCGCCCGGTTCCCGGCCGGACCCGTCCGCCACCGTCCAGGACGGCGACGGTGACGGCTTCGAGCCGGTCGGTGCCGTGCGCGGCGGCGACCGTGCTGCGGACCTGGGCCGTGACTCGGTGGCGTGTCAACTCGGCCGCGTACCGGGCGCCTTCGGCGAGTTTCGCGGGATGGGCCGCGAGCACGCGGGCCTGCCGAGCGAGGTTCCGGGGGTCGGCGGACTCCACGAGGGCCGCGACCTTCGCCCCGGCCGAGGCGAGCCCGACGGCAACGGGCAGCAGCAACGGCCCGGTCCCGGCCACCACGGCGGTACGCCCCGGCAGCACGAGCCCGCCCTTGAGCATGGCCTGTGCCCCACCCGCGGTGACCACTCCGGGGAGGGTCCAGCCGGGAAAGGGGAGCACCTTCTCGTACCCACCGGTGGCGAGCAGCACGGCGTCCGCGTGAACGGTGACCGGCTCCTCCTGCTCGGGCCCGAGCAGAGCGTGCACGGCGAAGGAGCCTCGGCCGGTGTCATCGGCAGTGGAGGCGCCGGACTGCCGCTCCACGAACCACACATGATGATCCGTCAGGTGAGTGACGCGGCCCGCGGCGATGTGCGCCGCGAGTCCGTCACGAAGCCGTTCCCAGGTACGCCACTGATGGTGCAGGGCCTGCGGACGGCGGGCCCCGAGCCCCGGGGCGGTCTGACGGTAGAACTGCCCGCCCGCCTGCGGAGCGGAGTCGACCAGGGTCACCGGCACACCGCGAGCCGCGGCGGCGAGGGCGGCCGTGAGTCCGGCGGGGCCGGCGCCGATCACCGCAAGGCGTCGTCGTTCAGTCATGGTGGCCGGTCCCTTCCTGCGTGCGGATCACGTCCCCGGCCTCGGCCCGGACCAGACAAGCCCGTTGGTTCACCCGCCCGTTGACGCTCACCAGACAGTCGAAGCACACCCCGATGCCGCAGAAGACACCGCGCGGCTCGCCGCTCCCCCGGGTCGTACGCCAGGACGTGATGCCCGCCGACCAGAGCGCGGCGGCGATCGTCTGGCCGGGCAGAACAGTGATCTCCCGTCCGTCGAAGGTGACGGTGAAGGCGGGCCCGGGCCGGGCGTCGACCAGGTCGAGCGGAGTGCGGGGCGTCACGGAGCCTCCTCGGTCACCGGATCGGGAAAGCGGTCGGGGCGGAACGACGCGAGGTCAAGATCGGGGGTCTTCTCCGCCAGCACCTGGGCGATCAAGTGGCCCGTCCCGGTGGCGAGTCCGATGCCCGCGCCCTCGTGCCCGCACGCGTGGAAGAGCCCGGGCACGCGCGCGTCCGGCCCGATCGCGGGCAGATGGTCGGGCATGTACGGACGGAACCCGAGGTAGCTGCGCATGGCCCTGACCTCCGCCAGGAAGGGGAACAGCCGGGTCGCCCCCGCCGCGAGCGCCCGGGCGACGGGCAGGGAGAAGGAGCGGTCGAAGCCGACCCGTTCCCGGCTGGCCCCGATCAGCACCGGTCCCGCCGCCGTGCCCTCGACCACCGGGGAGGTCTGCAGCGCGGCCGAGTCACTGGCCACGTCGGCCACGTAGTCGGCGGCGTACACCTTGTGCCGCACCCGGCGGGGCAGCGGCTCGGTGACCAGGACGAATCCGCGCCGGGGCAGCACGGGCAGGGACACCGCGGCCAGCGCGGCCAGCTCCCCGCCCCAGGTCCCGGCGGCGTTGACCACGGCGGGCGCGTGCACATCACCATGAGATGTACGGACCCCACGCACCGCCCCGGCCGCCGTGCGCAGCACCTCCGTGACCGTCCACCCGGTCCTCAACTCGGCACCGGCCGCACGAGCGAGCCGTACGAGATGCGCGGCGGCCAGTGTCGGCATCACCTGGGCGTCCTGCGGATAGAGGACCCCGCCCGCGAGCCCCTTCGCCAGGTAGGGCTCCAGATCATGGAGTTCACCGGCGGCGACGGACACAGCCTCGACACCGGCGGACCGCTGCCCGACGGCAAACCGCTCCAGCGCCGCGAGCCCCTCGGGTGCGGACGCCACGACGACCCCGCCCTTGGCCTCGTACTCGACGGCCCCGGCCACTCCGGTCTCGGCGGCAAGATCGGCCCACAACCGCCCGGAGAGCAGGGCGAGTTCGAGCTCGGACCCCGGTTCCTTGTCCGAGACGAGCAGATTCCCCTCCCCGGCCCCGGTCGTACCCCCGCCCACCGGCCCCCGGTCCACCAGGACGACACTCAGCCCCGCCCGAACGGCGTACAAAGCACTGGCCGCCCCGACCATCCCGGCCCCGACGACCACAACATCGCAGGTCAGCGACTTGGTCACGCCAGTACTATGTCACATACCTCCAGCCGGGCCAAGGGTGCCGGGAGCCGCTCCGCGGCGGCGGGCGCCCCTATCGGACCCCGCTCACCACGGGCCCCGTGAGGGGCGCGGGGAACTGCGCGACCAGCCCCCACACACCCGCACCCATCACTCAACGTCCAATCCCCATCGCCAACTGAGGATCACGCGAAATCTCAGACCCGCCCTACCACGACCCACCTCGACGGCAACTCAATCCGCGTACCGTCCGCCAAGAACTCGGTCGTCACCAGCGGCAACTCCCCACTGGCCAGCACGGCGAGCCCCGCAGCCCGCAGATACTCAGGCACAGCGGCATCAGCCACCTCCCCCGGCGCGATCCCATGCCGAAACACGGGCGCAAGCTTGGCCGGAGGCCCGCCCGGGCCCTGGGCGAGACCCCGCAGAATCGGCCCCGCCGCCTCCGCGAGCTCGACAAGAAAGGCACGCCCCCGGTCACCCACAAGCGTGGCGAGCCCATCCACCACCGGCTGCCGATCATCCGGCTCGCACTGATGCAGGACACCCCGCATATACACGTTCACGTCACCGAGCTCCGCATGGAGCGTCTCCGCTTCCACCTTCTCGGCCGCGTCGAACAGCCGGTAGGAGGCCTGCCCGGCCGGGTCCGCGAGCCGGGCGTGATCGAGGGCGGCAGCCGAGAGGTCGGCACCGATGACCCGCGGATAGCGGTCGGCGAGGAACCGGGTCTGGGTCCCGTTGCCGCAGCCGAGGTCCACGAGAGGCAGCCCGGGAGCCGGCAGCTGCGGTTCGAACAGCCCGAGGTGGATCCCCGCCGTGACCGCGGGCTCAGCGTCCCAGAAGACGGCCCCCTGCTCGCCGGGAGCCTCCCGCCAGAAGCCCTCCCAGGCCTCTCTGTACCGAGTCGTCACACTCATGCCAGCTCCCCAGGACGCGACCACGGACCGCCGAAAAGTGGCGGGCAGTCCGGTCTATCGCGCCCGGCGTGAAGCGACAAGCAGGCGGCGCACACCTTCACCGCTCATTCGACTGCCGCACCCCGATGTGCGCCCCTCGTGCCCCTCGCCCCCCAGGAAACGGGCGGCGCGGCACGGCCGACAGGAGCTAGCGAAGCGGCAGGGTCAACTCGAACCACACCGTCTTGCCGGAGCTCGTCCGGCTGGTCCCCCACTCCTGCGCCAGCGTGCTGACCACACGCATCCCGCGCCCGAACTCGTCGAGTTGGCGCGTGCTGAGCAGCGTCGGCAGGGTGTGGTCGTCGTCGTCCACCTCGCACAGCAGCGTCTCGCCCCGGACGAGCCTCAGCTCGATGGGCCGGCTGTGTGAGTGCCGTACGGCGTTGGTGACAAGCTCGCTCACCATCAACTCGGTCGGGTCGACAAGGGAGTTCAGCCCCCACACGTGAAGCTGTTCGCGGACCACGGCGCGTGCCCTGCCGACCTCCGAGCGGTCGTGGCCGATCCGCCACTGGGCGACGTCCTCGGGCTCGATGCCGTTGAGCCGGGCCATCAGGAGCGCCACGTCGTCCTTGCGGCCGCCGCGGGTGTTGAGGGCGCGAATGATGGTGTCGCAGGCGTCGTCCATGGAGGCGGCCGGGTGCGCGGCGGACTCGCAGAGCGTGGCGAGTCCGACACCGATGTCCTCACCGCGGACCTCGACGAGACCGTCGGTGCACATCACCAGCCGGTCGCCGGGCGCCACTCGAACCCCTACGGACTCGAAGGGCACTCCGCCGACACCGATGGGCGCGCCCGTGGGCAGGTCGAGCAGATCACTGCGGCCGTCCTCGGCGCGGACCAACACCGGTGGAATATGACCCGCGTTCGCTATCTGCAACTCACTCCTGATGGGGTCGTACACCGCGTACAGGCAGGTCGCGAGGTAGTGCTCACCGAGGCGCTGCGCCAAGTCGTCGAGGTTGCGCAGGAGTTGGGCGGGCGGCAGGTCGAGGGCCGCCATGGTCTGTACGGCGGTGCGCAACTGGCCCATCATCGCTGCCGAGTTGAGCCCATGCCCCATGACGTCGCCGACGACGAGCGCGGTCCGTGACCCGGGCAGTTTGACCGAGTCGAACCAGTCGCCGCCGACCCGCCCCAGCAGCGTGCCCGGCAGATAGCGGGTCGCGATGTCGCAGCCCGCCATGCGCGGCGCGATGTGCGGCAGCATGCTGTCCTGGAGGGTCTCGGCGACACTCTCCTGGTACGTGTACATCCGGGCGTTGTCGAGTACGAGCCCGGCGCGGGCGGCGAGTTCGGCGCCGGTGACGCGGTCCATGTCGTTGAACTCGACGCGCTCCGGGTGCCGGAGCAGGATCATGAAGCCGAGGACCACGTTGCGGGCCTTGAGGGGCACGACCAGCATGGAGCGGCCCGTGATGAGGGGCCGGATGTCGCGCTTCTCGAACTGCGCGGCGATCATGTGCCCCATCTGCTCGCTGATGCGGGGCACGAGGACGGGGTCGCCGGTGGTCATGCACTGGAAGAACGGGGTGTGGGCCGGGAACGGCATGGCCTCGCCGACCGGCACGACGTCGTCCCAGCGGCCCGGCTCGTCCGTGTGCTCCAGAGCGACCCGGTGCCACATCGTGGTCGTGTCGGGGACGCCCTCGGGGAAGCCCTCACCTGCGACGACCTGTTCGCGGAGATAGGTGCCGGCCACGTCCGTGAAGCGGGGGACCACGGCCCGGCTGACCTCGACGATGGTGCGGGACAGGTCGAGTGAGGTGCCGATCCGCCCGCTGACCTCGTTCAGGAACTCCAGGCGCTCGCGGACGGCGGCGTATTCGAGGTCCTCGACCTCGTCGGGTTGGTCCTGCGGCAGGGGTGCGCCGGCCGCGACGGCAGCGGCCGCCCGCTCCTGACGCGCCCTGCGCTCCGCACGCCGGGGCACGCCCCAGTCGGGAGTGACGGGCACCCGGTCGTTCTGGCTGAACTCCAGGACGGGATAACCCAGTTCGAGGACCTGGGCGACGATGCGGGCACTCTCACCGACGCTCATGCTGGGCAGGATCTCGGGCAGCCTGCGGGCCAGTTCCTCGGCACCGGGGAAGTCGGTGTGCAGTGCGAACCCGGGTGCGATGCGCTCCATGACCAGCCCCGCGCCGGTGTCCTCCTGGCTCAGCCCGGCCGCATCGGCGGCGAGCACCAACAGCCGCTCCGGGCCCGGCCCGACCAGCGGATACGCCCACCACAGCACATCGATCCGGTCGCGATCACCGTCGGACGCCGACAACCGCGCGCGCCCCGCCGCCGGATAGGACAGCCGCCCGTCGAGGGACGACTCCAGGTCGGGCCCGAGTCCGTCGTGCGGCGAATACGCCCCGTAGGGAGCGACCTCGTCGTCATCGGGCAGGGCACCGGACACGGGCAGCAGATCGGCTGCGGGCCGTCCGACCGCCTCGTCCTTGGCGGCCCCGAACAGCCGCCGGGCGCCCCGGCTCCAGTGCGAGACCAGGCCTTCACGGTCGACGACCACCACGGCCAGCGGAATCCGGCCCGCCGCGACCCCGTTCCCGCCCGCACGGCCGTGAGCTGTGCCCCTCTCGGTGCCACGGTCCATGGCCCAGGCCCTCTCTCCCACGGTCCGCAAGATCTGTACCGCCGCAACCACGGTACGTCCACGCCCGGTTGCCATGTGTGGCATTGAGCTAATTAACTCCGGCGCACACCAGCGCCCCGTCAGGGACGCCCTTCAGGGGGGCGGGGAACTGCGCGCCCAGCCCCCACCGGCCCGCGGCCGACGAACAACCCTCAATTCTCATGGCCCAACTGCAGATCCCGCTCAGTCCGCCCACCCCCGGCCACCTGCAAAACAGTAGCCACCGGCGGGTACCCGGCGGCGATCACCGTGTACTCCCCCGAGGAAAGATCAACGAACCGGAACGTTCCGTCACCCCCGGTGGTCAACGTGTCCACCACATTCCCCGCTGCGTCCAGCAGCGTCACCCGCGCATCCTCGACAGGCCGCCCCCCACTGGCCCGCACGGTCCCCCGAAGCACCGCCCCGCCCGCGAGCTCGACATCCTGCCGGGTCTCCCGGGCGGCCTGCACGCTCACGGGCAGGGCAGCGGGCCGAAAGGCCGGCGCACTCGCGGCCAGCGTGTACTCACCGGCCACCAACTCCGAGATGACGTAACCCCCTTCCCGCCCACTGCGCGTCGTGGCGACGACCTCACCGTGCACATTGGTGAGCGTGACGGTCGCGTCCCGCACAGGCGTCCCGTCCGCCGTCACCACGCTCCCGGCCAGCCGTCCGGCGCCGCCGAGCACGACGTCCAGCTCGACCGGCCGCTCCCCGACAGTGACGCTGACGGCCTGCGGCTGATGCCCGCCGGCCGCGGCGATGAGGACGTACGACCCCGACCCGGGCGTCGACAGCGCGTACCGTCCGTCGTCGCCGCTCGCGCCCCGGCCGATCTGCTGTCCCGCGACGTCGATGAGGGTGAGCGCGGCGCGGGGCACGACGGTGCCGTCGGGATGCTGGACGGTGCCGCAGACGGGCACTCCGGCGGCGTACGAACGGGCCTGCGGGACCGAGGAGTTGTAGGACGCGGTGGTCTCGGGGGCGGCAGAGGTGTGGTGGGACACCAGCGGTTTCTCCTTGAGGAAGAAGGTGACGAGCAGGCCCAGGACGAGCACCGGCACGAGGTAGAGGAAGATCCGCGGCATGGCGTCGGCGTAGGCCGCGATGTAGCCGTCGCGAAGCTCGGCGGGCAGTGCGTGGACGAGCTGCGGGGTGATGGACTCGGGGTCGGGCAGGCCGGCCCCGGCGGGCAGCCGTTCGGCGAGGGAGTCGGCGAGCCGGTCGGCGAAGAGCGTGCCGAAGATCGCGGCGCCGACGCTGCCGCCGATCTGCCGGAAGTAGTTGTTGGCGCTGGTCGCGGTGCCGAGGTCACGGGGCTCCACGGAGTTCTGCACGGCCAGGATCAGTACGGGCATGACGAGGCCGATCCCGGCGCCGAGTACGGCCATCCAGATGCTGTAGTGCAGCCTGGGTGTGTCGACCTCCAGCCGCGACAGGAGCCACATGCCGAGGACGGAGAGGAAGCCGCCGAGGATCGGGTAGATCTTGTAGTGGCCGCTGCGGCTGATGAGTTGGCCCGAGACGACCGAGGCGCCGACGATGCCGGCCATCATCGGGAGCATGAGCAGGCCGGACTCGGTGGCCGTGGCGCCGTCGACCATCTGCAGATACGTGGGCAGATAGCTGGCCGCTCCGAAGAGGGCGACCCCGACGATCACGCCCACCAGGCCGGTGACGTTGAAGACGCCGTCGCGGAACAGCCGCAGGGGGATGAGGGGTTCGGCCGCGAAGTGCTCGGCGACGAGGAACAGGGCCGTGGCGGCGACGGCTCCCGCGCCGAGTCCGATGACGACGCGCGAGTCCCACGCGTACTCCGTTCCGCCCCAACTGGTCAGCAGGACCAGGCAGGTGGAGGCGGCGGCGAGCAGCAGGGCGCCGAGGACGTCGAGGCGGGGCCGGACGGTCGGCTTCGGGAGTTTGAGCACGACGGCGACGACGGCGAGCGTGACCAGGCCGAAGGGCACGTTGACGTAGAAGCACCAGCGCCAGGAGAGGTGGTCGGTGAAGTAGCCGCCGAGCAGCGGTCCGGCGACCGACGCGAGGCCGAAGGCGGCGCCGATCAGGCCCATGAAGCGGCCGCGTTCCCTGGGCGGCACGATGTCCGCGATGATCGCCTGCACGCCGATCATGAGTCCGCCGGCGCCCACGCCCTGGAGCGCGCGGAAGGCGATCAACTGGTCCATGGTGCGCGACCGTCCGGCCAGCGCGGAGCCGATCACGAAGACGACGATCGCGAACTGGAAGACGCCCTTGCGGCCGTAGAGGTCGCCGAACTTTCCGTAGACGGGCAGTCCGACGGTGGCGGTGAGCAGATACGCGGTGATCGCCCAGGACATCCTGTCCAGGCCGTGCAGCTCCCCGACGATCTTCGGGAGAGCGGTGGCGACGATCATCTGCTCCAGCGCGGCGAGCAGCAGCGCCAGCATCAGCGCGAAGAACACCATCCGCACGCGGGCCGGGCCGAGCTCCTCGAACTGCGGTGGCTCCGGCGGCCCTTGGGGTGTGTCAGGGGCCGGGGCCGAAACGCCGCGTTCGCCCGCCGCCAGAGTCGTCCCGCCCACGTGCTGCTCCCCTCGTCGCGCCTGCGCGGCCCATTTCTCGCATTACGCGACAACTGGGAGCAAGCGCGACGAGTCGCCCGTCAGTGGAGCTCCGCGGGCGTAACCGCCGGTGGGAGCCCTACGGCGTACGACGGAGCCATACCGAAAACCACTCGAAACGGTGAGCGTGAGAATCGCCCGGTCGAGCGCCTCCGCGCGCTCACCGGGACTGCGCCGAGGGCTACTTCTCCACCTCGGTGGCGAGCTTCGCCAGCACCTCGTCGTAGATCCGCCCGAGACCCTTGGGCGCGAAGGTCTTCTCGAAGAAGCCGCCGATGCCGCCGGCACCGTTCCACACCGAGGTCACGACGACCCGGGACTTGCCCTCGCCGGCCGGAGTGACGCGCCAGGTGGTCACCATCGAGGAGTTGCGGTCCTTCTCGACGAGTTCGCCGTCGGTGGGCTCGCTCACCTCGAGCAGGCAGTCGCGGACGCGCTTGCTCGTGGCCTGGAGCTTCCAGTGGACGAGGCTGCCCTCGCCGTCACCGCCCTCGCGCACCTCGTACTCGCTGAAGTGCTCGCTCAGGAGCTTCGCACGCGTGCCGGTGTAGTCGGCCAGCGCATCGAACACGTCGTCCGGCTGAGCCGCTACGACTCGCTCAGTGGTGGCCTCGACCTGCGCCATTGCGTTCCTCCAGCACTCGGGATCTCGGGGGTCAGCGCTCAGCCAACCATCAGGCGGTCGAGCCGCCCAAATCGGGGTCCCCTCAGGGCCCCGGAGCCTCGGACGCCACGCCCGTCGAATATGAGTTCGCACGATCAAGGGAACATGTGTTCTATTCTATGCCCAGTGCTACCGAGGAGGCGTCATGCGCTGGGAGAACCTCACAGTGGAGTCCGGCGGCAACCTGCCGAAGGACGCCGCGCTGTTCGGCGCGGACGCGGTGACCACACGTACGTTCGACACCCCGGAGTTCCGTGGAATCACGTTCCACGAGATCCGGGCCAAGTCGATCGTGAACCGGGTGCCGGGCGCTTCGCGCATGCCCTTCGAGTGGACGGTCAACCCGTATCGGGGGTGCACGCACGCGTGTGTCTACTGTTTCGCCCGCAAGACCCACAGCTATCTGGACCTCGACACGGGCCTCGGCTTCGACAGCCAGATCGTGGTGAAGGTGAACGCCCCGGAGCTGCTGCGACGGCATCTCGGCTCGCGGCGCTGGCTCGGCGATCACATAGCGATGGGCACGAACGTGGACTGCTACCAGCGCGCCGAGGGCCGCTACCAGCTGATGCCCGGCATCATCGCGGCCCTGCGCGACCACGCGAACCCCTTCTCGATCCTCACCAAGGGCACGCTGATCCTGCGAGATCTCGACCTCCTGAAGCAGGCGGCCTCGGTGACCGAGGTCGGGATCTCCGTCTCGGTGGGCTTCACCGACCACGAGCTGTGGCGGACCGTGGAGCCGGGCACGCCCGCCCCCGAGCGCCGCCTCGACGCCGTCCGCACCCTGAGCGAACACGGCATCGACTGCGGGGTCCTGATGGCCCCGGTGATCCCCTTCCTGGGCGACGACCCGTCCCAGCTGCGCGCGACGGTACGGGCGATCGCGGCCTCCGGCGCCACCTCGGTCACGCCGCTCGTGCTGCATCTGCGGCCGGGAGCGCGCGAGTGGTTCATGAGCTGGCTGGCACACCACCACCCGTATCTGGTGCGCCGTTACGAGCGGCTGTACGCGGAGGGTGCCTACGCCCCGAAGTGGTACCAGCGCCGGATCACCCGTCAGGTCCATGAACTGGCCGAGGAGTACGGGATAGGTCCCACGCGCACGGGGATGCCGCGCAGGATCCCGGCGCCCGTGGAACCGGCCGTCCCGGAGCCGACCCAGCTCACCCTGCTCTGACCAGCACCAGCACCAGCACTGGCACCGCCACCCGCTCCGACCAGCACGTCTCAGCTGCATCCGGGCGCATCGCGCGGGCCGATCGGGTCAAACTCTTGTCAGAATCGCTTCTTCCGGGCGGCCACTCCGGAACGATACGGCGAAGGCCGTGGCGTGCACGGCCCACAACCTCCGTCCTGGGAGGTCCGATGCTGCATCTCCCCGGGGGACAACCCCCGGACCCCCGGCCCGAGGATCAGGCCAGAATCCCTGCCCGGAACATCCATGCGAGGCGATTCATCGTGAACCGACGCGCAGCTGCTCTGTGCGGTGCCGCTGCCGTGGTGGCCGGATTGATCACCGCGATCCCGGCCGGCGCGAGCGCGGACTCCGCGACCGTAGCGCGCACCACGCTCTCCGCCGACCAGGCGAAGCTCACCTGGAAGAAGTGCGGCACCACCTCCTATCCGACGCTCCAGTGCGCGTCCCTGAAGGTGCCGCTCAACCACGCGAACCCGCACGGCGAGCGCATCACGCTCGCGCTGTCACGGGTCCCGCACACCGCGAAGAAGTCCCAGGGACCGCTCCTGGTGAACCCGGGCGGCCCCGGCGGCAGTGGTCTCACGCTCGCCGGCTTCGTCGCGGCCACGCTGCCGAAGGCGGTGGCCTCGCAGTACGACGTCGTCGGCTTCGACCCGCGCGGCGTCGGCGCCAGCAAGCCCGCCCCCAACTGCAGGCCGGGGCACTTCACTCCCGTACGGCCCGACTCGGTGCCGAGCACCCCCGCCCTGGAGAAGGCCAACCTCGACCGGGTCAAGGCCTTCGCGAAGGCGTGCGGCGCGAAGTACGGGAAGCTGCTGCCGTACCTCGACACCGTGAGCGCGGTCCAGGACATGGACGCGATCCGGGACGCACTCGGCGCCAAGAAGATCAACTACTTCGGGTACTCGTACGGCACCTACCTGGGCGCCGTCTACGCGAAGCTCCACCCGGACCGCGTACGGCGCATGGTGCTCGACTCCATCGTCGACCCCACCGGCGTCTGGTACGAGGACAACCTCGCGCAGGACTACGCCTTCAACGACCGTCACCGGGCCTTCATGGCCTGGGTCGCGAAGAACAACGCGAAGTACAAGCTCGGCACCGATCCTGAGAAGATCGAGGCCAAGTGGTACGCGATGCGGGCGGCGCTGGCGAAGAAGCCCGCGGACAAGACGGTGGGCGCCTCCGAACTGGAGGACACGTTCGCCCCCGGCGGCTACTACAACGGCTACTGGCCGTATCTCGGCGAGGCGTTCGCGGCCTTCGTGAACGACAAGAACGACGACCCGCTGGTCGAGGCGTACCGGAACTTCGGTGCCGTCGACGCCGCGGGCGACAACAGCTACAGCATCTACACCTCGGTGCAGTGCCGTGACGCGTCCTGGCCGCGCGACTGGGAGAAGTGGCGCGAGGACAACTGGGAGGTGTACGAGAAGGCGCCCTTCATGACCTGGAGCAACGCCTGGTACAACGCGCCGTGCGCGTTCTGGCCGACGGACTCCCTGGAGCCCGTGGACGTCTCCAACGACTCGGTGCCGCCGGTGCTGCTGTTCCAGGCGACGGACGACGCGGCCACTCCGTACGAGGGCGGTGTCATGGCCCGTCGCCTGTTGCGCGGCTCCAGCCTGGTGGTCGAGCAGGGCGGCGGCAACCACGGCATCACGCTGAGCGGGAACGCCTGCCTGGACAAGCACCTGGCCACGTATCTGGCCGACGGCAGGGTGCCGCGCAGCGGCGGTGAGGTCGACGCGGTGTGCAAGACGCTGCCCGACCCCAAGCCGCTGAGCAAGAAGGCCTCGGCCTCGCGCGGCACGACGCTGCACGGGCTGCTCGGGTTCCGGGGCTGAGCCCCGGAAGGTGAGCGGCGGCGCCCGTCGGGGGCGTTGTCAGTGCCGTGGTGCAGGATTGATCCATGGCCGAACTGACGCGCATCTCCGCCCCCGACGGGGTCGCCCCCGCCGCCGCGTACACCCACGTCGTCATGGGCACGGGCCGCTTCGTGGCCGTCTCGGGCCAGCTCGCGCTCGACGAGGACGGCAAGCTCGTCGGGGAGGGCGACCCGGCGGCTCAGGCCCGCCAGGTCTTCGAGAACCTGCGGCGCTGTCTGGCCTCGGCCGGGGCGACCTTCGACGACGTGGTCAAACTGACCTTCTTCGTCACGGACATGGCCTACATGCCGGCCGTCCGCGCGGCCCGGGACGAGCACATATCCCCCGACCGCCTCCCTGCCGCCTCGGCCGTGCAGGTCGCCGCCCTGGTGAGCCCGGACTTCCTGATGGAGATCGAGGCGTTCGCGCTGCTGCCCGAGTGAGTCGCGGATGCCGCCCGGGCGATCCACGGGCCCGCCGTAGTTCAGGGGACCCCTCCCCCACGGCCGCCTAGGGTGCCGCCATGGACGAACGCCTCCGCGCCCCCTCTCCCACTCCCACCCTTCGCGTCCGGGAGATGGCCCTGGCCGACTGTCCCCGCGTGGCCGAGATCCGGGTGCGCGGCTGGCAGACGGCGTACCGAGGGATGATGCCGCAGGCGTACCTCGACGGGCTCGACCCGGCGGAGGACGTCGGGCGGCTGCGGGCCCGCTTCGAAGAGGCCGGTGAGGGCGTGATGAGCCTGGTCGCGGAGTGGGACGGCGACGTCGTCGGCTGGGCGTGCCACGGCCCGTACCGGGAGGGCGAAGTCCGCACCGCGGAAGCCGAGTTGTACGCGATCTACGTGGACCCCGACCGGCTCGCGAGCGGTGTCGGTCGCGCCCTGCTGCGGGAGTCCGTCGCCCTCTGCACGGCCGCGGGGCACGGCCGGATGCTGCTGTGGGTGCTCCGGGAGAACGCGAGCGCGCGCCGCTTCTACGAGAAGGCCGGTTTCGCACCGGACGGCGCGGAGGAGCCCTTCGAGGTGGACGGTGTCGAGGTGCCTGAGGTGCGTTACGCCCGTGTGCTGGGCGGCTCCTGAGGGAGGCTCACGCAGAACACGGCGCCGCTCGGCCGGCCGGGCTCGTACCAGGCGTCGCCGCCGTTCGCGCGGGCCAGGCTGCGGGCGATCCACAGGCCGAGGCCGGTGCCCTCGGTGACCGCCGCTGTCGCGGGGTCGCGGCGGTAGCGCTCGAAGAGGTGCGGGACGAAGGACTCGGGCACACCTGGACCGTGGTCCGCGACGGACAGTTCGATGTGTCCGCCGGTGGCGCGCGCCGTGATCTCCACGGGTTCCCGGCCGTAGGCGAGGGCGTTCTCCAGGTAGTTGGTGAGGATCTCGGCGAAACCCACCCGGTCGACGCGGGCCACCAGATGCGCGGGCACGGCCAGCCGCAGGTCACGGCCGCGGGCCGCGGACTCGGCGAGCCGTTCCAGGAGGAAGCCCAGCACCGCCACCGTCTCCGGCACACCCTGCTGCCAGGCCCCGTCGATGCGGGCGGCGGTGAGCAGCTTGCGGACGAGCGACTGCAGTCGGGCCGTGCGCTCGGCGATCCGCTCGACCAGTTGCGCCCTCCCCTCGTCCGTCAGGTCGGGCGGCGGTTCCTTCAGTACGTGCACCAGGGCGCCCAGGGCGGCGAGCGGGTTGTGCAGTTGGTGTGCGGCCACGGCGACGACCACGCTCTGGTGTTCGAGGGCGGACTGGAGGACGTGGTCTGCCTGCCGTCGGCGGGTTCCGTCGCGCAGTGCGGCCACGTACAGCCGGCGGTCGTCGTGCCGGGCCAGGGTGACCCGCATCTCGACGACCTTGCTGCGGCCGTTCGGCAGGACCAGTGTGACCTCGGTGGCCTCGCCGTGGACCAGCGGGAAGCCGAACACCGAGCCGATCAGTTCGTCCGCGGGTCGCTCCAGCAGGGCCGCCGCGGCCGGGTTGCAGGCTCGTACGCAGCCGTCTGCGTCGACCGCGACGATGCCGTCCGGGGCGGCCAGCGTCATCGCCTCGTACAGGTTCCGCGGCCCGTCGTCAGTCATCGATCTCGCCCCCGCCGCCCCTACCCGTTCCCGTCCCCTGGGGGCTGCCGCCCCCAGACCCCCGCTGTCGGCCTGAACGGCCTCGTCCTCAAACGCCGGACGGGCTGGGTATTTCAGCCTCTCCGGCGTTTGAGG
>NZ_JAPWHT010000132.1:0-23055 GCF_027270795.1 Streptomyces sp. ActVer | reverse complement strand
GCCTCCTCGACGTCCATCGAGAGGTACACGACGGGCTGTCCGGCCAGCAGCGCCCGGGTGTCCGCGTCGAGGATCGCGCCGCCGCCGAGGGCCAGCACGCCGTCGTACCCGGCCAGGGCCCGGTGTACCGCCTGCTTCTCGATCGCGCGGAAGGCGGGCTCGCCCTCGTCCACGAAGATGTCCGCGATGGTGCGGCCCTGCTCGGCCACGATGTCGCCGTCGGTGTCCCGGTAGGCGCAGCCGAGCCGCTCGGCGACCAGCTCGCCCACCGTGGACTTGCCGACCCCCATGGGGCCGACCAGGATCACGCGCGGAGCGCTCACCGCACGACCAGGTTCTGCAGGTACGACTCGACGTTGCGCCGCGTCTCGGGCACGGAGTCGCCGCCGAACTTCTCGGCCACCGCGTCCGCGAGGACCAGCGCCACCATGGCCTCGGCGACGATGCCCGCGGCCGGGACCGCGCACACGTCCGAGCGCTGGTGGTGCGCCTTGGTCGCCTCGCCGGTCGCCACGTCGATGGTGGCCAGCGCGCGCGGCACCGTCGCGATGGGCTTCATCGCGGCGCGTACGCGCAGGAGTTCGCCGGTCGTCAGACCGCCCTCGGTGCCGCCGGAGCGCCCCGAGGTCCGCTTGATGCCCTCGTCGGTCCGCACGATCTCGTCGTGCGCCTTGGAGCCCGGCACCCGCGCCAGGTCGAAGCCGTCGCCGACCTCGACGCCCTTGATGGCCTGGATTCCCATGAGCGCGGCCGCGAGCCGGGCGTCGAGCCGACGGTCCCAGTGCACGTGCGAGCCGAGGCCCACCGGCACGTCGTACGCGAGGACCTCGACCACGCCACCGAGCGTGTCACCGTCCTTGTGGGCCTGGTCGATCTCCGCGACCATCGCCTTCGACGCGTCCGCGTCGAGGCAGCGCACCGGGTCGGCGTCGAGCCTCTCCACATCGGCGGGGGTCGGGTAGACGCCGTACGGAGCCTTCGCGGCGGCCAGCTCGACGACGTGCGAGACGACCTCGATGCCCGCCGTCTCCTTCAGGTACGAACGCGCCACCGCGCCCAGCGCCACCCGGGCCGCCGTCTCACGCGCCGAGGCCCGCTCCAGGATCGGCCGGGCCTCGTCGAAGCCGTACTTCTGCATACCGGCGAGGTCGGCGTGACCGGGGCGGGGCCGGGTCAGCGGAGCGTTGCGGGCCAGTTCGGCGAGGATCTGCGGGTCGACGGGGTCGGCCGCCATGACCTGCTCCCACTTGGGCCACTCGGTGTTGCCCACCATGATCGCGACCGGGGAGCCCAGGGTGAGACCGTGCCGTACGCCGCCCAGGAAGGTGATCTCGTCGCGCTCGAACTTCATGCGCGCGCCGCGTCCATACCCGAGGCGCCGCCTGGCCAGGTGGTCCGCCACCATCTCCGTGGTGATCGGCACGCCGGCGGGAAGTCCCTCCAGCGTCGCGACTAGTGCGGGACCGTGGGACTCCCCCGCGGTCAGCCAGCGCAACCTGCTCAACGGTGCTCCTCATGCTCGCGCCCTGGTACTGCGTACTGCCTTTGCGTACGCGCGTCCTCGCGTACTGCGACGGCGCGACCGGGTGCGCGGCCCTGGCCCGCCGGTAACGATCCTCCCACGTCCGCGCCGCCTGCCCCGCCGCAGGTCCATCAGGCGGACGTGGCCGGGTCACGCCGTGGCGTCGTCCTGACGGGTCGGGGGTGCGTAGGACCCCAGGTAGTCGGCGCCGCGGCCCTGCCCGTACTGCGCCGCCGCGTGGACGGGCTGCCCCGCGCGTACCGCCCGCCGGTAGGCGAGCTTGCGCTTCAGCTTGTAGGCCCAGGTCGCGAGAACGGCGGCCACCACGAGACAGAGCACGGCGATCTGCACCCAGTCCGGCAGGAAGCGCAGCACTACCTCGAATATCTCCGACTTCCACGACGCCAGCGTCACATACATGGATCAGCCCCCCGGCTCCCCCGTGTTCCGCCCCCTGCGGAACCGAAGGCCGAGTTCCGCCCCCTGCGGAACCGAAGGCCGAATCGTATAGGCCGGTCCTACCTGCTCGCGAGCGCCTTCTCGCCCGCTGTCCGCATGGCGTCCAGCGGAGCCGGCACCCGTCCGGTCATCTGCTCGACCTGGAGCACCGCCTGGTGCACCAGCAGGTCGAGGCCGCTGACGACGGCTCCTCCGTACGCCGACCAGCGCGCCGCCAGTGCGGTGGGCCACGGGTCGTACAGCACGTCGAAGAGCGTGGCGGGCCGTTCGGGGACCACGGAGGAGAGGACATCCGTGGTACCGGCCGGGGTGGTGGCGATGACGAGCGGCGCGCGCAGGGCATGCTCCGCGTCCGCCCAATCCTCCGTACGCACCTCTACGTCGAGCCGCTCACCCCACTGCCGCATCTCGGCGGCGCGCGCCTGACTTCGGACGTACGCGACGACCTCGCCCGTGCAGATCCGCGCGAGGGCGGCCAGCGCGGAGGAGGCGGTGGCGCCCGCGCCGAGGATCGCGGCGGAGTCCACCTGCTCGATCCCCCGCTCACGAAGTGCGGCGACCATTCCGGGGACGTCGGTGTTGTCGCCGAGGCGTCGCCCGTCCTCGGTGAACACCACGGTGTTCACGGCCTCGACGGCGGACGCGGTCTCGCTGATCTCGTCGAGCAGTGGAATGACCGCCCGCTTCAGCGGCATCGTCAGCGACAGCCCGGCCCATTCGGGACCGAGTTTCCCGACGAATCCCGGCAGCGCCGCCTCGTCGACCTCGAAACGGTCGTACGACCAGTCGTCGAGGCCGAGTTCCTCGTACGCGGCACGGTGCAGCACCGGGGAAAGGGAATGGGCGATCGGGGAACCGAGTACGGCGGCTCGATTTCTCCGGTCTCCGTCAGTCCTTGTTGCGCCGTGCATTGAATTCCTTAACCAGTTTCTCGTGCTCACTCAGGGTCTTGGTGAAGTCCGTCTTCTTGCCGTCGATGGAGATGAAGAACATCCACGCACCGCCGTCCGGACTCACCGACGCCTTCAGCGCGTCCCCACCCGGATTTCCGATCGGCCCGGGCGGAAGACCCTTGTAGAAGTACGTGTTGTACGGGTCGTCGTAGTTGCGGATCTCGCTCGTCGCAATGTCGATCTTGCTCTGACCCTTGAGGTAGTTGTAGGTCGAGTCGAATTCGAGCTTCTGGTTGGTGACGTCGTTCGTCGACTTCAGGCGGTTGTAGACGACGGCGGCCATCTTCTTGAAGTCGTCGTGCGTGATTCCTTCGGCCTGGACGAGGCTCGCAACCGTGATGACCTGCAACGGGTCGTTCAGGTTGAGTTCCTTGGCCTTCTTCTCCAGGTCGTACTTGGCGTACTCCTCCTTGGCCTGCGACACCATTTCCTTCAGGACCGCCTCGGGCTTCATTCCCTTGGCGGCGGGATAGGTCGCCGGGTAGAGGAATCCTTCCAGCGGGTCCTTGATGTCGCTGTCGTTGTTCGCCCAGTCCGGAAGTCCGAGGCTCTTGTATTTCTTCTCGGCGACATCCGCCGTGGTGCCCTTGGAAAGCCCCAGCTGTTTGTCGATCGCCGCGTAGACCGTGACGTTCCGCTGGCCCTCCCTGACGACCAGGCTGTTCTGGCTCTTGGGGTCGAGCATCAGCGCGACAGCGCTTTCGGCGGACATCTCCTTCTTGAGCAGATAGGAGCCCGGCTGAATCTTGCCGCCGTCCGGATTCTTGCCCTGGGCCGACACGAAGGCGTCCACACTCTTGACGACGCCCGCCGCCTTGAGCTTCTGACCGATCACCGATCCGAAGGCGCCCTTGGGAATCACAACGGTCACCTGGTCGCTCGTGCCGTCGCCCGCGTAGTCCGGCGCCGAGCCGAAACGATCCTGGTAGAACTGGTAGCCGAAATAGCCGACGCCGCCGACCACTCCGGTGAGCACGAGCGTCACGACCAGGCAGGCACTGCCGCTCCGGCTCTTCTTCTCGCCTTTGCCCTTGTTCCCCTTGCCGGCCTTGCCGCGCCGACTGCCTTTGGCGTCGTCCTCGAAATCGTCGTCATCGTCGTCGTTGCCGCCCGCGAAGAACGCGTGCCCGCCCTGGTCAGGACCCGGGTCCCAGTCGGTCTGCGGCGGCTCCGGCTCGACTCCGCGGCGGCTCGGCGGCTCCGGCGGCGGATAGGCGTCGGGGGTCCCGTAGTAGTCGGGCTGCTGACCGCCGTACGCGGCGGGCTGGCCACCGTAGGGGTCGTTGGGATCGACGCCGTACGGGACCTGGGGCTGCTGCGGCTGCTGTTGCTGTTGGCCCGTGTTGTCCCAGCCACCGTTGTACTGCTGGCCGTTGTTGTACTGCTGACCATCGTTGTACTGCCGGCCGTCGCCGTACTGCTGCCCGCCGTTGTACTGCTGACCACCCTGGTCGTAGTACCCCTGCCCACCCTGGCCGTTGTACTGCTGCGGAGCCTGACCGCCGTACTGCTGATCCTGGACGTACTGCTGCTGGTGACCCTGGCTGTAGTACTGCTGCTGGCCCTGGTCGTAGCCGGCCTGCTGGGCGGCTCCCCAGTCGCCGTACTGCTGCTGCGGCTGCTGCGGCTCCTGCGGGTGGTGCTGCGGCTGGCCGCCGTAGGGGGACTGGGCCGTGTTGGCCTCCTGTCCTCCCCATCCGCCGTCCCCGAACAACGGGTCCTCCGGATGCCACGGTTCGGAGCCTGGGCCCCGGCCATACTCAGTCATCGATCCCCTAGAGCCGCGAGGCGGCGGTCGCGGTGGCTGTGGCTCGGCTCCCGTCCGCCTCTCTCCTGTGCGGAGGTTATTCGAACACCACCGCATCGCGCGGAACGTTACCGTACCGCGATCAGATGACCACTTCGACGCCCTCGCCCGGAGATGTACCTGACGCCCGTTCGGACTCCAGTGCCTGCTGGAGGATGATCACGGCCGCTGCCTGGTCGATGACCGATCTGCCCTTCTTGGATTTCACGCCCGAGGCGCGCAGTCCCTGACTGGCCGTCACTGTGGTCATCCTCTCGTCCAAGAGGCGCACCGGCACGGGTGCGATCCCCCGGGCGAGGTCCTGTGCGAAGGCGCGGACCTTGACGGCGGCCGGGCCCTCGCCCCCCTTGAGGGAGCGAGGGAGTCCGACGACGACCTCGATCGGTTCGTACTCCTCGACGAGCTGCTTCAGGCGCCGGTGGGCGGCGGGGACATCGCGTCCCGGCACGGTCTCCACCGGTGTTGCGAGGATCCCGTCGGGGTCGCACGAGGCGACCCCGATCCGGGCGTCCCCGACGTCGATGGCGAGACGGCGGCCGCGGCGCATGACCCGCTCGCCCTCGCTCACTTGGCCGACTCGGCCACGAGGCGTTCGACGGCGTCGACGGCGTCACCGATGGCGGCCGGGTTCTGGCCGCCGCCCTGGGCGACGTCCGGCTTGCCGCCACCGCCGCCACCGAGGGTCTTGGCGGCCGTGCGCACCAGGTCACCGGCCTTGAGGCCGCGCTCGCGGGCGGCCTCGTTGGTGGCGATGACCGTCAGCGGCTTGCCGTTGACCGTCGTGAACAGGGCCACCACGGCGGCCCGTCCGCCCTGGATACGGCCGCGCACGTCGAGGACCAGCTTGCGCAGGTCGTCGGCGGTCGTGCCGTCCGGCACCTGGCCGGTGACAAGTGCGATGCCCTGCACGTCCTTGGCGGAGCCGGCGAGACCGGCGGCGGCCTGCAGCACCTTCTCGGCGCGGAACTTCTCGATCTCCTTCTCGGCGTCCTTCAGCTTGCCGAGCATGGCGGAGACCTTCTCCGGGAGCTCCTCCGGACGTCCCTTGATCAGCTCCTGGAGCTGGGCGACGACCGTGTGCTCACGGGCGAGGAAGTTGTAGGCGTCGACACCCACCAGGGCCTCGATACGCCGTACGCCGGAACCGATCGACGACTCGCCGAGCAGCTTCACCAGGCCCAGCTGGGCGGTGTTGTGCACATGCGTGCCGCCGCACAGCTCCTTGGAGAAGTCGCCGATGGTGACGACTCGGACGCGCTCGCCGTACTTCTCGCCGAACTCGGCGATGGCGCCCTGCTTCTTGGCCTCGTCGATGCTCAGGATCTCGGCGTGCACGTCCAGGTCGCGGGCGAGCACCTCGTTGATCTTCTGCTCGACGTCCGTCATCACGGCCGTGGGCACGGCGGCCGGGGAGCCGAAGTCGAAGCGGAAGCGGCCCGGCTGGTTCTCGGAACCGGCCTGGGCGGCCGTCGGGCCGAGGGCGTCGCGCAGGGCCTGGTGCGTGAGGTGCGTGGCCGAGTGGGCGCGGGCGATGGCCGTGCGGCGGCGTACGTCGATGACGGCCTGGGCCTTGGCGCCGACGGTCACTTCGCCGACCTGGACGACGCCCTTGTGGACGTACACCCCCGGGACCGGCTTCTGGCAGTCGCGGATCTCGACGACGGCACCGGTGTCGATCTTGATGCGGCCGGTGTCGCCGATCTGGCCGCCGCCCTCGGCGTAGAAGGGGGTGCGGTCGAGGACGATCTCGACCTCGTCGCCCTCGGTGGCGGCCGGCGAGGAGACGCCGTCGACGAGGATGCCGACGACCGTGGACTCGCCCTCGGTGTCCGAGTAGCCGATGAAGTCGGTCTCGCCGGCGGCGTCCGCGATCTCGCGGTAGGCGCCCATGTCGGCGTGGCCGGTCTTCTTGGACTTGGCGTCGGCCTTGGCGCGCTCCCGCTGCTCCTTCATCAGGCGCCGGAAGCCGTCCTCGTCCACGGAGAGGCCCTGTTCGGCGGCCATCTCCAGGGTGAGGTCGATCGGGAAGCCCCAGGTGTCGTGGAGCAGGAAGGCCTTGTCGCCGGCGAGGACCTGGCCGCCGGCGGCCTTGGTCTCCGTGACGGCGGTGTCGAGGATGTTCGTGCCGGCCTTCAGCGTCTTGACGAAGGCGTTCTCCTCGGCGACGGCCACGGTCTCGATGCGCTTGCGGTCGGTGACGAGTTCCGGGTACTGCTGGCCCATCATCCCGATGACGGTGTCGACGAGGTCCTTGACCACCGGACCCGTGGCGCCCAGCAGACGCATGTTGCGGATGGCTCGGCGCATGATGCGGCGCAGCACGTAGCCGCGACCCTCGTTGCCCGGGGTGACGCCGTCACCGATGAGCATCACGGACGTGCGCATGTGGTCGGTGACCACGCGCAGGGAGACGTCGGAGTCCTTGCCGCTGCCGTACTCGACACCGGTCAGCTCGGTGGCCTTCTTGATGACGGCCATGGAGGTGTCGATCTCGTACAGGTTCTGCACGCCCTGCAGAATCATGGCGAGGCGTTCCAGGCCGAGGCCCGTGTCGATGTTCTGGCTCGGCAGGTCGCCGAGGATCTCGAAGTCCTCCTTCGAGGTGCCCTCGCCGCGCTCGTACTGCATGAAGACGAGGTTCCAGATCTCCACGTACCGCTCGTCGTTGACGGCCGGGCCGCCCTCGACGCCGAACTCCGGGCCGCGGTCGTAGTTGATCTCGGAACACGGGCCGCAGGGGCCCGGGACGCCCATGGACCAGTAGTTGTCCTTCTTGCCGAGGCGCTGGATGCGCTCCTTGGGCACGCCGACGACCTCGTGCCAGATGCGCTCGGCCTCGTCGTCCTCCAGGTACACGGTGATCCAGAGCTTCTCCGGCTCCAGGCCGTAACCGCCCTTGTCCTGGGGGCTGGTGAGCAGCTCCCAGGCGTACTTGATGGCGCCTTCCTTGAAGTAGTCGCCGAAGGAGAAGTTGCCGCACATCTGGAAGAACGTGCCGTGCCTGGTGGTCTTGCCGACCTCTTCGATGTCCGGCGTACGGACGCACTTCTGGACGCTGGTGGCGCGGGCGAACGGCGGCTTGACCTCACCCAGGAAGTAGGGCTTGAAGGGCACCATGCCGGCCGGGACCAGGAGCAGAGTCGGGTCGTCCGCGATGAGCGACGCCGAAGGGACGACGGTGTGACCGCGCTCCTCGAAGAAGCTCAACCAGCGGCGACGAATCTCGGCCGACTCCATCAGTGGTCCTCATTCCGGTTGTACGAGTACGTCGACCTCTCGACATACGTCGGGTTCTTGCTGTACTTCGGGTCGTTGCTGTTCTCGATGGCGGCGACGCGGCGCGGGGAGGGCAGTTCGGGATCGGCGTTCAGCCCGAGGACCTCGCCGAGTTCGGCCTCCCGCTGGACCATGCCGTCGCGGACGTCGAGTGCGAAGTCCTTGATGCGGTGGCCCGCTTCGAGCGCCTTGTTGGCTGCCTGGGCCGCGAGGCTCTCGGGCGTCAGCTGCCTGAGCTTGCGGTTGACCTTGGTGGTGGCCCACACACCGGCGGCTGCGCCCGCGGTGAACCAGAACGTACGGCGGAACATCGCTGCGTCAGTCCTTCTTCCGCTTTCCCCGTCGCGCCGACGGGACGGTGCGGCCCACGATCACGGTACGTCGCGCGGGCTTGGCGGGCGCGTCCTCGCGGCGGCCGCCGATGGCCCGGCGTACGCCGTAGCCGAACGCCGCGACCTTCACGAGGGGGCCGCCGAAGGTGGAGGCGACGGTCGTGGAGAGCGCCGACGCGTTCGACGTGACCTCCTGTACGTCCGACGCGATGGCGTCCACCCGGTCGATCTGGGTCTGTGCGGAGCGCACGGCCGAGGAGGCGTCTGCCAGCAGCGGGACGGCCTGGTCGGTCACGTCCGCGACGAGCTTGGTGGTCGCCCTGAGCGTCTGGGCCAGCCTCGCCAGTGCCACCGCGAGGAAGGAGACCAGGATCGCCCAGAAGACGGCCACCAGGATCCCGGCCACCTCTCCACCGGACACTGCGCACCCGCTCCCTGGATCGTGCCTCAACATCGAAAACATCGAAAAGTCGTCCCCCGAGCCTATCGCGCCGGGGCTGGGGCTCCGTACCGGATTACCGCCCGCCGGAGGCGGAGTTGCACGAAGCGATTGTACGGAGTGCTTACGGATGAGTACGCTCCGTTCCCCATGCGACGTTCTCAGCGTTCCGGTGCGGGGGCCGGCGGTCACCGGGCCGGGAATCTGCCCCTGGAGCTCAACGCGTTCGTGGGCCGCGCGGCCGAACTCACGCAACTGGGTGCGGCCCTCGGTGCGGCACGCCTGGTCACCGTGACGGGTCTTGGCGGGGTCGGCAAGTCACGGCTCGCGGCGCGTGCGGCGGCCAGAACCCGGCCGCGCGACGGGGTGTGGCGCGTGGATCTGGCCGCTGTGCGGGAGGCGGAACTCGTCGAGTACGCGGTCGTGGAGGCCCTCGGCCTGACGGATCACACGTCCCGGCCGCCGCGTCAGGTGCTGCTCGACCATCTGTCGAAGCGTCAACTGCTCCTCGTACTGGACGGGTTCGAGCATCTGGTGGACGCGTGCGCCTCGCTGGTCGGCGAGTTGCTGCGGCGGGCGCCGGGGCTGCGGGTGCTCGCCGTGGGGCGCAGGCCGCTGGCGGTGGAGGGCGAGCGGTTGTTCCCGCTGGCGCCGCTGACCGAGCGGGAGGCCGCCGAGCTGTTCGCGGACCGCGCGGCCGCGAGCACACCGGGGTTCACCCTCCACGACGGCAACCGTGCGGACGTGCGCGAACTGTGCCGGCGGCTCGACGGCATCCCGCTCGCGGTCGAGCTGGCGGCGGGGCGGCTGCGGACCCTCTCCCCCGCGCAGCTGCTGATGCGGCTCGACGACCGTTTCCGGCTGCTGACGGGCGGCGGGCGCGACGCGCTCCCCCGCCATCAGACGCTGCGGACGGCGATCGGCTGGAGCCATGAGCTGTGCACGCCGGAGGAGCGGCTGCTGTGGTCGAGGCTCTCGGTGTTCGCCGGGCAGTTCGACCTGGAGGCCGTGGAGTACGTGTGCGGGGGCGACGGCCTGCATCCCGACAACATCCTCGACGTGCTGGGCGAGTTGCTCGCGCAGTCGGTGGTCACCCGCGAGGAGACCCGGGCGGGTGTGCGCTACCGCATGCTGGACACGGTCCGGGCCTACGGCACCGACTGGCTGGCGGCGACGGGCGACACGGCTCGGCTGCGGCGGCGCCACCGCGACTGGTACATGGGGCTCGCCACCTGGTGCGAGCTGGACTGGTTCTCGCCCCGGCAGAGCGAGGTGGCAGCGCGCGTGGAGGCGGAGCTGCCGAATCTGCGCCGTGCCATGGAGCAGTGTCTGTCCGAACCGGGCGGCGGTCATCTCAGCCAGTACCTCGCGGGCACGCTCTGGTTCTACTGGGTCGGCTGCGGCCGGCTGTCGGAGGGGCGGCACTGGCTGGAGCGGACCGTTCTCCTCGACACCGAGCACGAGCGGTCGCGGCTGAAGGCGCTGTGGGTGCTCGGCTATGTGGCGATCCTCCAGGGCGACACGGTGCCGGCGCTCGCCGCGCTCGCCGAGTGCCGGGAGAAGGCGGAGCACAGCGGCAACCCCCTCGCGCTGGCCTACGCCGAGCACCGCACCGGCTGTCTGGCCCTGGTCACCGACGACATGGCCCGTGCGGAGACACTGCTGCGTTCGGCGCTCGACCGCTATCACGAGATCGGCGAGCTCAACAGCAACGTCCTGATGGGCCAGGTCGAGCTGGCGATGACGCTGGCGTTCCAGGGTGATCTGCCGGGCGCGGTCCGGCTGTGCGAGGACGTGCGCCGGGTCTGTCTGGAGCACGGCGAGCGCTGGACCCTCGCGTACGCGCTGTACGTCCTGGCGTACGCGGCCTGGACCGAGGGCGATCTGCCGGGGGCCCGGCGGTTGCTGGTCGAGTGCCTGGACATCAACCACGTCTTCAACGACCTGCTCGGCACGGTCCTGGCGATGGAGTTGCTCGCGCTGGTCACGGCGGCGGAGGGCGACGCCTCCGAGGCCGCGGTCCTCCAGGGCTCCGCGTCCCGGATGTGGCCGTCGGTGGGCCTGCCGCTGTTCGGCTCCGCCTACTACAACGCCCCGCACGAGCAGTGCGAGGCGACGGCCCGGGAACGGCTGGGCGACGAGCGGTACGAGGAGTGCGTACGGGCCGGTGCGCGGCTCGGCCGGCAGGCGTCGGTGGGCAGGGCGCTCGGGCACACCCGGCAGCGGCTGCTCGGTGCGCTGCCGCCGCCGCGCGGGCTGCCGGATCCCCCGGACATGCGAAAACCCGCCGCCTCCCCCACCCGCAAGGGCGGGGAGACGACGGGCTGACGCACAGGTGGTGCTACATCCGACTGAGGGTGATCAGCGGGCGTAGTACTCGACGACGAGCTGCTCGTCGCAGATCACCGGGATCTCCTTGCGGTTCGGCTCGCGGTCCAGGCGGAACGCCAGGGCGCCGAGGTTCACCTGGAGGTAGCGCGGGGTCTCGCCGTCGGGGGCGAAGCCACCGGCACGGGCGACCTCGAACAGCGTCTTGCTGCGGCTGCGCTCGCGGACCATCACGACGTCGTCGGGCTTGACGCGGAACGACGGCTTGTCGACCTTGCCACCGTTGACCTCGATGTGGCCGTGAACGACCATCTGGCGGGCCTGGTAGATCGTGCGGGCGATGCCCGAACGCAGAACCAGGGCGTCGAGACGACGCTCCAGCTCGATGACCAGGGCCTCACCGGTCTTGCCCTGCGTCTTGGCGGCACGCTCGTAGGCGCGGACGAGCTGGCGCTCGGACACGTCGTACTGCGCGCGCAGACGCTGCTTCTCGAGCAGACGGACCTTGTAGTCCGAGTTCTGCTTACGGCCACGGCCGTGCTCGCCCGGCGGGTAGGGGCGGGCCTCGAAGTACTTGACAGCCTTCGGGGTCAGCGCGATGCCGAGGGCACGCGACTTCTTGACCTTGGGGCGGGACTGGTTCGGCATGAACCAAACACCTCATGTTTCTGATGCGAATACGGCTTCACCAGGGTTAGGGGAGGTCGCAATCCGCAGCCAGGGAAACCCTGCGGGTCCGGTCGGTCGGACCTGCGGGGCAGCCGCTCCCTGTGCTGGGCACATACGTGCAGCACGCGAGTGGCCCACCGACCGGTTCCCGGGAATCCGGGAGGGTGGTGGGCTGCCCGCGACACCTTCGACGGTGCGCGACGCTCCTGGAATCCCCGCCTTGCGGTGAGGGCTCCGGCTGGATGTCCCGTTCTGGTGATGCCGACTTCCTCGTTAAAGGAGGCCGGACACAGGACGCAGCGCTTCGAGGAGTCTACAGGGTGGTCAGGGCCGGTCAGGACCGCCCTCGACCGAGGTGCTTCCTGGTCCACTCCACCGCGTCCGCGTAGCGCGCCTCGGCTCCGTGGCGGGTGGGGGTGTAGTACTCGCGGTCCTTGAGCTCCTCCGGCGCGTACTGCTGGGCGGCGATTCCCTCGGGCAGGTCGTGCGGGTACACGTATCCCTGCGCGTGACCTAGCTTGGCCGCGCCCTTGTAGTGCCCGTCGCGCAGGTGCATCGGCACGGGGCCCGCGTGGCCCTTGCGTACGTCCTCCATGGCGGCGCCGATCGCCGTCGTCGCCGCGTTCGACTTCGGGGCCAGGGCGAGGGCGATCGTGGCATGACTGAGGGTGAGCGCGGCCTCGGGGAAGCCGATCATGGCGACGGCCTGGGCGGCGGCGACCGCTGTCGGCAACGCGTTCGGATCGGCCAGGCCGATGTCCTCGCTGGCGGAGATCATCAGGCGGCGGGCGATGAACCGGGGGTCCTCGCCGGCCTCGATCATCCGGGCGAGGTAGTGCAGCGCGGCGTCCACGTCCGAGCCGCGGATGGACTTGATCAGCGCGCTCGCCACGTCGTAGTGCTGGTCGCCGTCGCGGTCGTACTTCACGGCGGCCCGGTCGACCGTCTCCTCCAGGGTCTGGAGGGTGATCTCCGGCTCGCCCTTGTCGAGCGCGGACCCGGCCGCGGCCTCCAGCGCGGTCAGCGCGCGGCGGGCGTCGCCCCCGGCGATCCGCAGCAGGTGCTCCTCGGTGTCCTCGGGGAGGGTGACGGCCTCCTTGAGGCCGCGCTCGTCGGCGAGGGCCCGGCGGAGCAGTCCACGCAGGTCGTCGTCCGTGAGCGGTTCGAGGGTCAGCAGCAGCGAGCGGGACAGGAGCGGGGAGATCACCGAGAAGTACGGGTTCTCGGTGGTCGCGGCGATCAGCGTCACCCAGCGGTTCTCGACGGCCGGGAGCAGGGTGTCCTGCTGGGCCTTGCTGAAGCGGTGGATCTCGTCGAGGAAGAGGACGGTCTCCTTGCCGAAGCCTCCGGTGGCGCGGCGGGCGCCCTCGATGACCGCGCGGACCTCCTTGACGCCGGCGGTGATCGCGGAGAGCTCCACGAAGCGCTTGTCGGTGGCCTTGGAGACCACGTACGCCAGGGTCGTCTTGCCGGTTCCGGGCGGCCCCCAGAGGATGACCGAGGACTGACCTGCCGGACCGCCTCCATCGCCGACCAGTCTGCGCAGGGGTGAGCCCGGCTTCAGCAGGTGCTGCTGGCCCACCACCTCGTCGAGGGTGCGCGGGCGCATCCGTACGGCCAGGGGGCTGCTGGACGGGTCCTTCTCCTGGCGTTCTTCGGCTGCGGCGGTGAACAGGTCGGGCTCCACGTCCAAAACCCTATGTCACGCCACTGACAACGCCGTCGGCCGCGTGGAATTCACCGGTTCCGCCGAGCGGTTCCGCAAGGCCACCGGTCGCCCTTCGACGGCCATTGGTCGCCCTTCCACGACCGCGGGCCCGGTCAGCTGGTCCAGAAGTCCCACCAGCGCGTGAGGACCAGCATGCCGATGATCCCGATGTGCATGACCGGCAGCACCCAGGCGAACTCGCCGAGGAAGCCCTTGACCCAGCCCGGCGCGGGCAGGAAGCCGTTGCGGACGTTGTGCGAGGTCACGGACCAGAACATGATGATCGTCGCGACCCAGGCGAGGGAGCACCACAGGCACAGCGAGTTGATGTTGTACAGCGACTGGTACTGCAGCCAGGTGCAGAAGCCGACGCCGAACAGCGTGCCCGCGTTGAAGGTCAGCCAGTACCAGCGCGGGAAGGTGGCGCGGCCGAGCAGGCTCATGCCGACGCAGATCACGATGCCGTAGGCGACGAGGCCCATCATCGGGTTCGGGAACCCGAAGGCGGAGGCCTGGTCGCTCTTCATGATGTTGCCGCAGGAGACAACCGGGTTCAGGCTGCAGCCCGGGGTGAAGTTCGGGTCCTCCAGCAGCTTGAACTTGTCGATGGTGATGACCCAGGAGGCCAGCAGTCCGGCCGCGCCCGTGATCACCAGCAGAAGGGCGAGGAAACGACCGCCGCCCACGGACGGTGGCGCCTCGGCACCATCCTGGTCGTGGGAGTCGGTGCTGATGCCTTCCCTGACTGTCGTCTTGCTCATCACGCCGTTTCCGTAGCTTGAGGGGGCCTTCCGGGCACGGTCATTGTGCCGCACACGCGCGCGTGTCCACCGTTCGATGGACATAAGGAAGTACGCACGGTGGTCCCGGAACGTTCGCTTCGGCGGGACGCTCGACGGCATGGCAGCACACACGCACGAACTCGCCGTGCACGTACGAGGACTGCGCAAGCGGTACGGGGACGCGGCCGCCGTCGACGGCATCGATCTCGGGATACGGCCGGGCGAGGTCTTCGGCCTGCTCGGACCCAATGGCGCGGGCAAGAGCACCACCGTGGAGATCCTCCAGGGCAACCGTTCCAGGGACGCGGGTGACGTCTCGGTCCTGGGTTCGGACCCGTCGACGGCCACGCGCGCGTGGCGTTCGCGAGTCGGCATCGTCTGGCAGGACGAATCCGCGCCCGCCGAGTTGACGGTGCGCGAGACCGTGCGGCATTTCGCGCGCTACTACGCGAGGCCGCGCGACCCGGAGGAGGTCATCGGACTGGTGGGCCTTGACGAGAAGGCGGGCAGCCGGATCAAGGCCCTGTCGGGCGGTCAGCGGCGGCGGCTCGACGTGGCGCTCGGTGTGATCGGCGGCCCCGAACTGCTGTGACGGGCGCGGGCGTCACGGCCTCCCAGCTCTACGTCCCCGCGATGATGGCCGCGGGCATAATGACCACCCGCTTCCAGTCGCTCGGTACGTCGATCGCGATCGAGCGGGACGAGAAGGTGCTGCGTCGGCTGCGCGGCACACCGATGCCCCCGGCCGCGTACTTCCTGGGGAAGATCTGGCTGGTTCTGGTCACCGGCAAGAGCGCCACGTCCGTGGTCGTACTCCCCTTCCTGGTCCTGCAGTTCATCTCCGGGGTGTACATCTCCGTCGCCACCATCCCCGGCTGGATGCTCGACATCGGCGCGCTGTTCCCGCTGAAGTGGATGTGCCAGGGCCTGCGCGGGGTGTTCCTGCCGGAGTCGGCGCAGGTCCTCGAACAGGCGGGAAGCTGGGAGTTCGGACGCGTGGCCCTGGTGCTCGGGGCCTGGTGCGTCGGAGGACTGCTGCTGTGCCTGCTGACCTTCCGCTGGAAGAGCGAGCGCGACCGGTGAGCGCCGCGGCGGGGTCGTGCGGCACGTCCGGGACAGGGCGCGCCGGCACGAACGCCTGGGAGCGGACCTTCCGGCTCTGGGACCCGTACTTCGCGGTGGTGCGGGTGGCCACGGTGGTGTTCGTGCTGGGCGCGGCGGATCCGGGACGGCCGGCCCTGACGACCGAGGGCCAGGACGAGCCGCGGGCTCTGGCCTACGTCGCCGGGGCGGTGTTGCTCTTTCTGCCGGCCGGCATCCTGGTGGACAAGACCCGCTCTCGGCCGAGCGCGAACGCCTCTCCCGGGAGACCCACGACACGCTCGCGCAGGGCTTCACCAGTCTGCTGATGCTGACTCAGACGGTCGAGGCCGAGCTGGACCGCTCCGACGTGGCGCAGGCCCGCCTGCACCTGTCCCTCATGGACGAGACCGAGTCGCGGGCCCTCGTCGCGGGTGGCACGCCCGCCGACCTCGACGAGGCATCGCTGCCGGACGCTCCGCGCCGGCTCGCCGCCCGGCACGAGGCGTCGGTGACCTGCGCGATGCGGTTCGGCTTGCTGGACTGAGGTTTCTCGCCCCCGCCGCCCCTGCCCTTCCCGTCCCTGGGGGCTGCCGCCCCCCAGACCCCCGCATCGGCCTGAACGGCCTCGTCCTGCCGGACGGGCTGAAGATGTCAGCCCGGGCCGACACGTATTCAGCCTCTCCGGCGTTTGAGGAGCGGGGGTTCGGGGGCGGAGCCCCTGAGTAAGGGACGGGAATGGGTAAGGGCGGCGGGGGCGAGGAAAAGCAGCCCAAGCCGGCTCAGCTAAGCCGGGACTCCAGTTCCGCCACGATCTCGTTCACGCCCACAGGCACTTGCTCGCCGGACTCCATGTCCTTGAGCTGGACGACGCCTTCGGCGAGGTCGCGCTCGCCGGCGACGACGGTGTAGCGGGCGCCACTGCGGTTGGCGTTCTTCATGGCGCCCTTGAGCCCCTTGCCCCCGTAGGAGAAGTCGGCCGCGACCCCGTTCCGCCGCAACTCGGTCACCACCCGGAAGAGCACGCGCCGAGCCTCGTCCCCGAGCGGCACAGCGAACACACTGGTGGTCGCGGGAAGTTCGAGGGACACACCCTCGGCCTCCAGCGCGAGAACCGTACGGTCGACGCCGAGCGCCCACCCGACGGACGGCAGCGCAGGACCACCGATCATCTCGGACAGGCCGTCGTAGCGCCCGCCGCCACCGACCGCGGACTGCGAACCGAGACCGTCGTGCACGAACTCGAAGGTGGTGCGGGTGTAGTAGTCCAGCCCCCGGACCAGCTTCGGATCGTCCTCGAAGGAGACTCCGGCGGCCGAGATCAGCTCGCGCACCTCCTCGTGGTACGCCTTGCACGCGTCGCAGAGATAGTCCCGCAGCAAGGGAGCCCCGACCAGCTTCTTCTGGACGTCGTCGCGCTTGTCGTCCAGGACCCGCAACGGGTTGATCTCGGCCCGCCGGAGCGTCTCCTCGTCCAGGTCCAGCCCGCGCAGGAAGTCCTGGAGCGCGGCCCGGTAGACGGGACGGCACTCCTGGTCGCCCAGCGAGTTGAGGAGGATCCGGAAGTTCCGCAGCCCGAGCGATCGGTACGCCTGGTCGGCCAGGATGATCAACTCGGCGTCCAGGGCCGGGTCCTCGGCACCGATCGCCTCGGCGCCGACCTGCGAGAAGTGGCGGTAACGGCCCTTCTGGGGGCGCTCGTAGCGGTAGTACGAGCCCGAGTACCAGAGCTTGACGGGGAGGTTGCCCACCTTGTGCAGGTTGGCTTCGAGGGCGGCGCGCAGTACGGAGGCCGTGCCCTCGGGGCGCAGCGCCAGTTGGTCGCCGCCCTTGGTCTCGAAGGCGTACATCTCCTTGGTCACGATGTCGGTGGACTCACCGACCCCGCGCGCGAACAGTTCGACGTTCTCGAATCCGGGCGTCTCGATGTATCCGTAACCGGAGTTCCGCAGAGGCGCGGCGATCGCCTCGCGCACCGCGAGGAACGTCGCGCTGTCCGGCGGAATCAGGTCGTACGTGCCCTTGGGGGCCTTGAAGGTGCTCACGGGAAGTCTCGTCACATTCCTCGTCGAGGAGCGGAGGTCGGGTCCGCTCCCGGGCCGGGCGCCGCCACCTGCCGCAAGTACGGGTTGGTGGCGCGCTCCTGGCCGATGGTCGTCTGGGGGCCGTGGCCGGACAGCACCACGGTCGAGTCGTCGAGCGGCAGGCACACACGGGCCAGCGAGTCGAGGATCTCGGTGTGGGAGCCGCCGGGCAGGTCGGTGCGGCCGATGGAGCCGGCGAAGAGCAGATCCCCGGAGAAGAACACGGACGGGATGTCCGTGGTCTCGGGCATCCGGAACGTCACCGACCCCTTCGTATGGCCGGGCGCGTGCGCGACGGAGAAGTCGAGGCCGGCCAGCTTCAGCGCGGCGCCGTCCGTCAGCTCCTTCACGTCGTCCGGCTCCCCGATGGTCAGCTCGCCCATCAGCGGCATCCCGATGGAACGGCCGAGCGCCCGCTCGGGGTCGCTCATCATGTACCGGTCCTCGGGGTGGATCCACGCGGGCACGTCGTGCGCGCCGCACACCGGGACGACCGAGGCGACATGGTCGAGGTGGCCGTGCGTGAGGACGACCGCGACGGGCTTGAGCCGATGCTTCTTCAGCGTGTCCTCGACTCCCTGGGCGGCCTGATGGCCCGGGTCGATGATCACGCACTCCTCGCCTGCGGCGGGGGCGACCAGATAACAGTTGGTGCCCCAGGCCCCGGCGGGGAACCCGGCAATGAGCACGTTCGTCCTTCGGTATGTCGTACGGGGGAATGGTCCGGCTGTGGATCAGAGCCTACCGGCGCTGCCGGAACCACAGCGAACCCATATACGGTACGGGTCACACGCAGGCGGTCGGCTCAACAGACGCACGCGTCCCACCTGACGTACGAGACGCATGAGGAGATAACCCGGTGGTCACCCAGGAACAGCGGCGGCGTCAGCTCGCCCGGGAGAAGTTCTTGCGGCAACAGCAGCGGCGCACGTCCGCTCGGCGCAAGGCCCACGCTCGCAACGCAGTGATCGCGTCGGTCCTCGGCGTTGTCGTCGTGGGCAGCGTGGTGTCGTACGCGACCGGGGTCTTCAAGAACGACGACAAGAAGTCGGACGCGGCTGCCGAGGCCAGCCCCAGCCCCTCCGCGCCCAGCAAGGCACCGGACCCCTGCGAGAAGGCCGCCGCGGGCAAGGTGAAGTCGCTGAGCTACAAGAAGGAGCCGGCGATCACCATCGACAAGTCGGCGGACTACACGATGAAGCTGCAGACGACCTGCGGCACGATAGACATCGACATGCCTGCCTCGAAGGCCCCGCGCACCGTGAACTCGTTCAACTTCCTGTTGGGCAAGGGCTATCTGGACCACACCAAGTGCCATCGCCTGACCACGAACGGCATCTTCGTGCTTCAGTGCGGCGACCCGCAGGGCACCGGCATGGGCGGTCCCGGCTACACGATTCCGGACGAGAACCTCAAGGACAAGCGCCTCAAGGGCGACGTGTACCCGGCGGGCACGGTGGCCATGGCCAACCAGTACAACGCCCAGACGAAGAAGGGCCGCAACTCCGGCGGCAGCCAGTTCTTCCTCGTGTACCAGGACAGTCCGTTGCCGGCCAACTACACACCGTTCGGGACTATTTCCGAATCGGGCATGAAGGTCATGGAGAAAATCGCCAAGGCCGGCGAGAGCACTGGCCAGGGCGACGGCGCACCCAATGCGACCGTCGTGATCGACAAGGCGACCGTGACGAAATCCTGACCTCCAGCAGCGAAATTTCGGTCGTGCGGGATGCGGACAGCCGCCCCGCCGGTCGCCTATGTTGGCCGTGACGAAACTGTGGACGATGCCCGGGGGTAAAGCAGCCCCACGCAGGCATCATGTGGAGGAGGCGCTGTGAGCAGCGACCCATGGGGCCGCGTCGACGAGACGGGGACCGTGTACGTGCGTACGGCCGACGGCGAGCAGGTCGTCGGTTCCTGGCAGGCCGGTTCTCCCGACGAGGCACTGGCCTACTTCGAGCGCAAGTACGAGGGCCTGGTCGTGGAGATCGGCCTCCTCGAACGACGAGTGAAGACCACCGACCTGTCGGCGAAGGACGCCCAGATCGCCATCGACCACATTCGCGAGCAGGTGGACGCCCACCACGCGGTCGGGGATCTGGACGCGCTGAAGGTACGGCTGGACAAGCTCGTCGAGACGGTCGAGGCACGCCGCGAGGAGCGCAAGGCGCAGCGGGCGAAGCAGTCCGACGAGGCCCGGCACTCCAAGGAGGCGCTGGTCATCGAGGCGGAGGAGCTGGCCCAGTCCGACCAGTGGCGGGCCGCCGGTGAGCGGCTGCGGGCGCTCGTGGACACGTGGAAGGGTCTGCCGCGGCTCGACCGGAAGTCCGACGACGAGCTGTGGCACCGCTTCTCGCACGCGCGCTCGGCGTTCTCCAAGCGCCGCAAGGCGCACTTCGCGTCGCTGGACGCGCAGCGCGAGGAGGCCCGCAAGACCAAGGAGAAGCTGGTCGCGGAGGCCGAGTCACTGTCCGCCTCGACCGACTGGGGTCCGACGGCCGCCCGCTACCGCGAGCTGATGGCGGACTGGAAGGCCGCGGGCCGTGCCCAGCGCGAGCACGAGGACGACCTGTGGAACCGCTTCCGCGGTGCCCAGGACGTGTTCTTCGCGGCGCGCAGCTCGGTCTTCGCCGAGCGGGACGCGGAGCAGACGGAGAACCTGAAGCTCAAGGAGGAGCTGGCCGAGGAGGCCGAGAAGCTCCTCCCGGTGCACGACCTGAAGGCGGCGCGGGCCGCCTTCCGCTCGATCAACGAGCGGTGGGAGGCCATCGGCCATGTGCCGCGTGACGCCCGCCCGAAGGTCGAGGGCCGGATGCACACGGTGGAGCGGGCCCTCCAGGAGTCCGAGGAGGCCGAGTGGCGCCGGACGAACCCGGAGGCACGCGCGCGTGCCGAGGGTCTGACCGGTCAGCTCCAGGCGGCCGTGGACAAGCTGCAGGGTCAGATCGAGTCGGCGCGGTCCTCCGGCAACAACGCGCGGGCCGACAAGCTCCAGAAGGAGCTCGACGGCCGCCAGGCGCTCCTTGAGCAGGCTCTGAAGGGTCTGCAGGAGTTCGGCGGCTGAGGCCACCGGGGTGAGGCCGCTGAGTCCTTCAGCGGTTTTCCGCTTCTACGTGGAGGGGCTTCCGTACGTTTCGTACGGAAGCCCCTCCACGTAGTGGCCGATTTACGGCCGGAGTGTCTACGGCCTGCGCGCCGACGTCACCCGGTACACGTCGTACACGCCCTCGACTCCCCTGACCGCCTTCAGGACGTGGCCCAGGTGCTTCGGGTCGCCCATCTCGAAGGTGAAGCGGGAGGTGGCCACCCGGTCGCGGGACGTCTGGACGGCCGCCGACAGGATGTTGACGTGCTGGTCGGACAGGACCCTGGTGACGTCCGACAGGAGCCGTGAGCGGTCCAGTGCCTCCACCTGGATGGCGACCAGGAAGACCGAGGACTGGGTGGGCGCCCACTCGACCTCGAGGATGCGCTCGGGCTCGCGGGACAGCGAGTCGACGTTGACGCAGTCGGTGCGGTGGACCGATACACCGCTGCCCCGCGTGACGAAGCCCATGATCGGGTCGCCGGGGACGGGCGTACAACAGCGGGCGAGCTTGACCCACACGTCGTCGACGCCCTTGACGACCACCCCCGGGTCGGCGTTCGACCGGCGTTTGCGGCCGCGGCCGCGCGCGGGCGGGACGCTCTCGTCGATCTCCTCGGTGGCCGCTTCCTCGCCGCCGAGCGCCTGGACCAGTTTCTGCACGACGTTCTGCGCGGCCACATGGCCCTCGCCGATCGCCGCGTACAGGGACGAGATGTCGGGGTAGCGCATCTCGTGCGCGAGCGTGACCAGCGAGTCGCCGGTGAGGATGCGCTGGATCGGCAGGTTCTGCTTGCGCATGGCGCGCGCGATGGCGTCCTTGCCCTGCTCGATCGCCTCGTCGCGGCGCTCCTTGGAGAACCAGGCCCGGATCTTGTTGCGGGCGCGCGGGGACTTCACGAAGCCCAGCCAGTCGCGGGACGGACCCGCGCCGGCCGCCTTCGAGGTGAAGACCTCGACCAGGTCGCCGTTGTCCAGGGTGGATTCGAGCGGTACGAGGCGGCCGTTGACCCGTGCTCCTATGGTCCGGTGGCCGACCTCCGTGTGGACCGCGTACGCGAAGTCCACCGGGGTCGCCCCGGCCGGGAGCGCTATGACGTCGCCCTTCGGCGTGAAGACGAAGACCTCGTTGCGGGACAGGTCGAAGCGCAGGGACTCCAGGAACTCGCTGGGGTCCTCGGTCTCCTTCTGCCAGTCGAGCAACTGGCGCAGCCACGCCATGTCGTTGACGGCGTCCTTGTCCTTACCGAGGCCCTTGGGCGCGTCCGTGCGCACCTTGGAGGCGCCGGCGGAGGGCTCCTGCTTGTATTTCCAGTGCGCGGCGATGCCGTACTCGGCGCGGCGGTGCATGTCGAACGTACGGATCTGGAGTTCGACCGGCTTGCCGTTCGGACCGATCACCGTCGTGTGCAGCGACTGGTACATGTTGAACTTGGGCATCGCGATGTAGTCCTTGAACCGCCCCGGAACCGGGTTCCAGCGGGCGTGGACGGTGCCCAGCGCCGCATAGCAGTCACGGACCGTGTCGACGAGGACACGGATGCCCACCAGGTCGTAGATCTCCGCGAAGTCACGGCCGCGGACGATCATCTTCTGGTAGACGCTGTAGTAGTGCTTCGGGCGGCCGGTGACGGTCGCCTTGATGCGGGCCGCGCGCAGATCGGACTGGACCTCGTCGGTCACTATGGCGAGGTACTCGTCGCGCTTGGGGGCGCGCTCGGCGACCAGGCGCACGATCTCGTCGTACATCTTGGGGTAGAGGATCGCGAAGGCGAGGTCCTCCAGCTCCCACTTGATGGTGTTCATGCCCAGGCGGTGCGCCAGCGGAGCGTAGATCTCCAGCGTCTCGCGGGCCTTCTTCTCCTGCTTCTCGCGCTTGAGGTAGCGCATGGTGCGCATGTTGTGCAGGCGGTCGGCGAGCTTGATGACCAGGACGCGCGGGTCCTTGGCCATGGCGACGACCATCTTGCGGACGGTCTCGGCCTGGGCCGCCTCACCGAACTTGACCTTGTCGAGCTTGGTGACGCCGTCGACGAGCAGCGCGACCTGGTCGCCGAAGTCCCGCTTGAGGGTGTCCAGGCCGTACTCGGTGTCCTCGACGGTGTCGTGCAGCAGGCCCGCCATGAGCGTGGCCGGGTCCATGCCCAGTTCGGCGAGGATCGTCGTCACGGCGAGCGGGTGCGTGATGTACGGGTCGCCGCTCTTGCGCTTCTGGCCGCGGTGCCAGCGCTCGGCGACCTGATAGGCCTTCTCGACCTGCCGCAGGGTGGCGGTCTCGATCTTCGGGTCGTTGCTGCGCACTATCCGCAGCAGGGGCTCCAGGACCGGGTTGTACGGGTTGGACCGCTGGACGCCGAGCCGGGCCAGACGGGCGCGTACGCGGTTGGAGGAGCCGCCGCCGGAGCGTGCGGGCTGGCCGGCCGTGGGACGGGCCGCGGACACGGGTGCCTGGCGCTCGGGGGCCGCCGGCTCGGGGGCGGGCATCACGCCCTTCAACTTCCCCGCCATGGTGCCTCTTTGGATGCACCCGA
>NZ_JAPWHT010000131.1:0-23269 GCF_027270795.1 Streptomyces sp. ActVer | reverse complement strand
GGAAGCCGGAAGCCGGAAGCCGGGAAGTGGATCCCCGGCCGGATTTATGCCGTCGTCGTCCGGGCCGCTTCCAGTGCCGCGGCCAGGCGCTCCGGGTCGCGGGTCGACAGGTACAGGTACGGGGTCGGGTCGGCCGGGTCGGTGACCTCCACGCGGAGCGCCGTCGGGATGTAGGAGCGCAGGAGCATGAAAGCGCGTGTGTCGGCCTTGAACGTGCGCCAGGCGCGCGTCTCCTCCGGGTCGAGGACATGGGCCTCGCCGAGGGCCGAGACCGGGATCTTCGCGTCGCCCGCGATCAGGGAGCCGGCCACCACGCGGATCCGCACGGAGCCGTACGAACTGGCCGCCACCGCCGCGACCGCCGTACCGCCGACGAGGCCCCCCAGCAGGGGAAGCGTGCCGAACGGCAGCAGGATCAGGGCCATCGAGAGACCCACCAGCAGGCTGATGAACCACCAGGAACGGGGCGCGGTCAGACGTTCTTCGTACGGCGAGGCGGAAAGCTGCATACGGCCTAGCCTGCCACGGTGCGTGCGCGGCGCTGACGCGGAGGTAAGGTCTGCGCCTGTGAGTGGTACATCTTCAGCTCTGCGGCCCCCGGCCGACGCCGTGGCGCCGGTGAGGCATCCCGACGCGCCCGCGCCCGGCGAGCTGCTCGGCGCGCACTACGGCCAGTGCTTCGGCTGCGGCGGGGACCAGCCGCACGGACTGCACCTGGAGGCCCGCGCGGGCGAGGGGGTGAGGATCACCGCCGAGTTCACCGTGAAGTCCGCCCACCAGGGCGCTCCCGGCCTCGCGCACGGCGGAGTCCTCGCGAGCGCGCTCGACGAGACCCTCGGCTCGCTGAACTGGCTGCTGCGCACCATCGCGGTGACCGGACGGCTGGAGACCGACTTCGTACGGCCCGTGCCCGTCGGCACCGTGCTGTACCTGGAGGCCGAGGTGACGGCGGTGGCGGGGCGCAAGATCTACTCGTCCGCCACCGGACGGATCGGCGGCCCGGACGGGCCCGTCGCCGTCCGCGCGGACGCCCTCTTCCTGGAGGTGAAGGTGGAGCACTTCATCGACAACGGCCGCCCGGAGGAGATCCGTGCGGCCATGGACGACCCCGACCAGGTCCGTCGTGCCCGTGCCTTCGAGGTGAACCCGTGACCCCGACCCCGACTCCGGTGGGCGTGCTGATCAAGCGCGTCGATCCGGACGTACCGCTTCCGGAATACGCGCACCCCGGCGACGCCGGCGCGGACCTCCGGACGACGGAGAGCCGCGTACTGGAACCCGGCGAGAGGGCCGTGCTGTCCACGGGAGTGTGCATCGCGCTCCCTGAGGGGTACGCGGCCTTCGTGCACCCGCGTTCCGGGCTCGCCGCCCGCTGCGGTGTCGCTCTGGTGAATGCCCCGGGGACGGTTGATGCCGGGTACCGTGGGGAGATCAAGGTGATCGTGGTGAATCTCGACCCGCGCGAGTCCGTGCGGTTCGAGCGCTTCGACCGGATTGCCCAACTGGTCGTCCAGCAGGTCGAGAAGGTGCGCTTCCAGGAGGTGGCGGAGCTTCCCGACTCGGCGCGGGCCGCAGGGGGCTTCGGGTCCACCGGCGGGCATGCCGCCGTGGGCGGCACAACGGGTGGGAATCGATACGCTTCGGTCGTATCCGACCGGGAAGGACAGTGACGTGTTCGGACGTCGCAAGAAGGGCAGTGCCGCCGAGGACGCGGCGGGCGAGGCCGAGCAGGTCGTCGACGGTGTCGACACTGAGGCGGACGACGCGGAGCGCGAGCGCGTGAGGCTCGAGCCCGAGCCGCGCCCCGACGGGCCCTGGGACAGCACAGAGGTCCGGGATCCGGCCGAGGGCCGGGTCGACCTGGGCGGTCTTTTCGTGCCCGGGGTCGACGGGATGGAGCTCCGGGTGGAGGTCGCGGGCGACGCCATCGTCGCGGCCACCGTGGTGCTCAAGGACAGCGCCGTCCAACTGCAGGCCTTCGCCGCCCCCAAGCGCGAGGGCATCTGGGGCGAGGTGCGCGAGGAGATCGCCACCGGTATCACCCAGCAGGGCGGTGTCATCGACGAGGTCGAGGGCCCGCTGGGCTGGGAGCTGCGTGCCCAGGTACCGGTGCAGCTGCCGGACGGGACGGGCGGCTTCCAGGTCGTCCGGTTCATCGGTGTGGACGGGCCCCGCTGGTTCCTGCGCGGAGTGATCTCCGGCCAGGGCGCCGTGCAGCCGCAGACCGGCGGCGTACTGGAGTCGATCTTCCGGGACACCGTCGTGGTCCGCGGTGAGGGCCCGATGGCCCCGCGCGACCCGATCGTCCTGAAGCTGCCGGACGACGCGCAGATGGTCGCCGAGGGCGTCCAGCAGGAGGAGCAGGCGGGTTCCCGCTTCTCCGGCGGCATGGGTCAGCTGCAGCGCGGACCGGAGATCACCGAGGTCCGGTAGCCGCGTACAAGGAAGTACGGCGTTGGGCCGCACTCCCCTCGGGGGAGTGCGGCCCAACGCCGTTTCGCCGTTTCCCGGGACTTCCCGTCAGCCGGCGTCCGGGATCCACGAGCCGTGGATCATCGCCGGTACGCGGCGCGGCAGACGGACCGTCGCGACCGGCGGCAGGGACAGGTCCGAGGCGTCCAGCACGAGCAGCCTGGACGCGTCGGCGTTCAGATCGCTGACGACGGTGAGCAGATACCCGGCGTCCTCGTCGGAGGAGCCGGCTGCGTCGTCCGCCGGGACGAACACGGCCTCACTGGGCAGTTGGCCGTTCCCGAACGGCAGCAACTGGCGGGTGCCGTCGCGGCGGTCGTACTTGACCAGCGTGTGGTTGCCGATGCCCAGGTCGTCGGGGAACGACAGCGCGTACTGGTAGCGGTGCTCGCGGCCGGTGAAGGCGTCGTTGATGGTGGGGAACTCGACGGTGAGGTCGTCGGTCTGCTCCTCCTTCACGCGGCCCGCCGCGAGGTCGACTGTCCAGCGTTTCGTCCTGGAACCGGAGTTGGGCTCCGCGCCGCGGTCCGGGGCGCCGACCCACCAGTTCCAGGAGCGCTGCCAGCCGGTACGGCCCACCGTCGGGCCCTCGACGACGATCCGGCCGTACGCGTCCTCGTAGGCGTTGGCGAAGTGCATCCCGTACCCCTGGTCGACCTCGAACCAGCGGATGCGGGCCGCGCCTCCCGCGCCGCGCGGCATGACCCCGATACGGGACCGCTGGGCGTCGCTCCAGCCGTACGGGATGCCGGAGTGCTCGGCCGGGTCGAAGGTGACCGAGCCCTCCAGGAACACGACGTGGTGCTCCGTGATGGCGAAGTCGTGCTTGAGCGCGGCGCTCGCGTCCGGGACCTCCTGGGTGTCGAGGACCTGGCCGTCGGGCGAGGCCACGTGGTGGATCAGATAGGGCGGGAACGGGGACGAGGAGAAGAAGTGCAGTTCGCCGGTGGCCGGATCCTCCTTGGGGTGCGCGGTCATCGCCGAGGTCAGCCTGCCGCCGAAGTCGTACGCGCCCACGGTCTCCAGGTCGGCGGTCAGCTCGAAGGGGAGGTTCGCCTCGCAGAGCGCGAGGAGGCGTCCGGCGTGCTCGATGACGTGGGTGCCCGCGGTGCTGGCGGTCAGGTCGGGGCCCCGCTCGGTCATGTAGGGGGCGCCTTCGAGCGCCGGGGTGTGCACCCAGCGGTTGCGGTACCACTCCGCGCGCCCCTCGCGCAGCCGTACGCCGTGCACCATGCCGCTGCCCTTGAACCAGTGGGTGGGGGTGATGCCGGGCTTCGGGTTGTGGCTGTTGCGGATCAGCCGGCCGGTCAGCTCGGGCGGCAGCGTCCCCTCGACGGTGGGCGTGGTGGCGGTGATCTCGTCGGGTACTGGGGTGTAGTGGCCGGTCAGGTACGGCTTGTCGACGCTCATGACGGTGACCTTTCTGGTGGGTTCTCGCTCGTGGATGGGGACTCGTGGAGTGGCTTCTCGTGGAATGGGGAGAGGGGGCGGGTGGCACCGGCGTACGCGGGCACCTCGCGCGCCGTACGGCGGCTGTACGGCGTTCAGGCGCGGCGCTCGGCCTCGGACCGCAGGCGGCTCAGCCAGCTCTCCAGGGACTGCCGCAGCGCCTCGCGCATCTCGTCGGGGCGCTCCTCGATCGGGGCTCCGGCCCAGGACTCCTCGGTGCGGACCGTCACGGTCCCCTCGCCGGTCTCCTCGAAGGTCCAGACGTGGACGCCCTCGATGCCGTGCGCCGGACCGCCCCAGACGATCCGCTCGCCGGGCACGACCTCGCGGATCGTGGACGTGATGTCGAGGCCGTGGGTGAGCCACCGGAAGGAGGCGCCCGGGGCGAGCGGGCCGTCGAAGTCGACGCTCTCGATGTCCGTGTTCCAGTCGGCCCACGACCCGATGTCCGTGTGCAGGGCCCAGACGGTCGCGAGCGGGGCGTCGACGGTGGTCGAGAGGCGTACGACGACGGGGGCGTCCTCGTCGACGGAGTGGCCGGGTGTGTTCTCGACGTTCTTGGCGCTCTTGGGGTTCTCGGCATTCATGGCGGGATCTCCTTCTGTGGATGTCGGACGGGCGTTCAGCGGGTGGGAGCGGGGGTCGGGGCCTGTTCGGTGGGGGGCTGTGCCGCGAGGCGGCGGGACAGGAGGGGAGTCAGTGCGGCGCCGACGGCGAGTACGGCCGCCGAGACGAGGAAGGCGAGCCGGTAGCCCTCGGTGAGGGCCGCCGCGGGGGAGTGGTGGTGCGCGGCGGCGGCCGTGCGGGAGGCGGCGAGCGTGCCGAGGACGGCCAGGCCCACGGCTCCGCCGATCTGCCGGGTGGTGTTGACCAGGCCGCTGGCCAGGCCCGAGTCGGAGGGCCGTACGCCGGTCACGGCGGCACCGGTGAGCTGGACGAACGCGGTGCCGAGGCCGAGGCCGATCACGAGGATCGGGCCGAGCAGGTCGGCCGGGTAGCTGCCGTCCGCCGTGATCCGGGACAGCCACAGCAGTCCGGCGGCCTGGGTGAGCAGGCCCGCGGCGAGCGTGACGTGCGGGCCGAGCCGGCGGGAGAGCCGCGGGGCGAACCAGGAGCCGAGCATGTTCGCCGCCGCCAGGGGGAGTTGGGAGAGCCCTGTCTCCAACGGCCCGGCGCCGAGGACCTGTTGCTGATAGAGCGGCAGGAAGAAGAACAGGCCGACCCAGACGGCACCCAGCAGCGTCATGACGAGGTTGGCGGGGGCGACCAGCCCCTCCGTCCACAGGCGCGGCGGCAGCAGTGGAGCGGGGTGGCGCCGCTCGACCAGAAGGAACAGCGCGAGCAGCACGGCCGCCGTGCCCAGGGAGCCGAGCACCCAGGGGTCGGTCCAGCCGGAGCGTCCGGCCGACGTGAGCCCGTACACCAGCGCGACCAGTCCGGCCGTGACGGTGAGGGTGCCGACGAGGTCGAGCCGCCCGGGAGCGCCGTCGTCCGGTGGTGAGGCCGGGACCAGCACCAGGGTGCCGACGAGCACGACGGCCGCGCCGAGTCCGGACACGTGGAAGACCCACGGCCAGCCCAGGCCCTCGGTGAGCACCCCGCCGAGCAGGACTCCGGCGGCTCCGCCGGCGCCGGACACCGCGCCCCAGACCCCGATTGCCCTGGCGCGCCCGGGTCCCGGCGGGAAGAGCCGCATGACCAGGGAGAGCGCGGCGGGTGCCACGGCGGCGGCTCCGACGCCCTGTGCGGTGCGGGCGGTGATCAGCGCCCACGGGCCGGTGGCGAGGCCCGCGGCGACCGAGGCCGCGGTGAACAGCGCGAGGCCTCCGAGGAGGACGCGGCGCCGGCCCGCCAGGTCGGCGGTCCGTCCGCCCAGCAGGAGCAGCGCTCCGAAGGCGAGTCCGTAGGAGTTCACGACCCAGGACATGCCGGTGTCCGAGAGCCCGACGCCGTCGCGGACCGCGGGCAGGGCGACGTTGACGATCGACGTACTGAGCGCGACGGCGAACTGGGCGGCGGCGAGGACCGCGAGGGCGGCGCCGGGGCGGACCGCCCTCGGTTCCTTTCGCGTGCTGGACATCGGGTTCCCTTTCTCGGGGGTTCCTGTGAGTTCCTGTGAGTTTTTGGCCGCAATGAATATGTGTGGTTGACCACTCACTCTTTGGCCCGAAGAAGAGGCGGGGCTGTCGGGGTGTGAAGCGCGACCCCTTGCCCCGCCGGTGCCGGGCTCGTCAGTAGTGCCGGATGCCCGCCGTGAGGGTGCGTGTCCATGGGGCGTCCACTTCCTGCGCCTCCATCGACACCACGAGATGGCAGAGCATGCCGACGGCGAAGAACTCCTGGACCTGCCGGTCGTCGCCCCCGGAGGCGCCGCGCACGTACTCCACGGTGCGGGCGTACCCCGCTCGGACGGCGTCCCGGATCGCGGGGACGGAGACCGCTGCCGCCTGGGCGTGCAGTTGAACGAGCAGCAGGTCGTTGTCGCTGATCAGGCGGGCGTAGGCGTCACCCATCGAGGAGAGCACCGCCTCGGGTGAGCTGCCCTTCGCCTCGGCCGCGCCCCCTTCCAGGCTCTCGCGCACCCTGACGAAGCAGTGCTCGACGACCGCGGCGAACAGGGACTCCTTGTTCGGGAACAGCCGGTAGACGTACGCCTGGGAGATCCCGGCGGCCTTGGCCACCTCCGTGGTCGTCGTGCCGAAGTAGCCCCGCGAGGCGAAGGCGCCGATGGCGGTGCGGAGCACCGTCTCGCGGCGCTCCTCGGCGGTGGACAGGTGGCGGCGTCGTTCCGTCTGCATGTGAGTACTCAACCACTCACACTTTTTCTCCGTCAAGGGCGGAGCCACTCGTTGCGCTGAAAAAATAAAGAAACGTCCGAACCGCAACCCGCGAGTGGCTACGCTGCGTCACCCAGGGCGGAGCTGACGCCGAACCGTCAACTCGCCTGCACCACCCACGACTTACCGACTACGCAACAGAGCCCGGGGGGCCCGGCATGGGTACGAACTGGATCGAGAAGGCGCAGCGGCTGGGCGACGGGAGCATCGGAGGCGCGATGGACCATCCGTCGATCCCCGGCCGTGTCGTCTGGCACACCACCGAGAGCGGCGCCGGTGACGACGCGTTCCGCTCCGTGTCGGCGCATCTGATCAGTGTCTCCGCCGAGCCGCACCTGCTGTACGACCCGACGACCGACCGGCTCGGCCAGTTCGGGCCGCTGAACGCGAGCGCCCGCGCGCTGCGCAACGACGGTTCGACGAGGACCAACCGCGTCGGGAAGGTCTGCATTCAGATCGAGGTGCTCGGGCGGGCGGGTAAGCCGTTCACCGCCACCTGGAAGCCGGGGCCCAACTACCGGGCCATGATGGCCGCGATCCGCTCCTGGAAGATCCCGGACACCTTCCCGGCCGGCCGCATCGCGACCTCGGGCGCCGACGCGACCAACCGCCCCCGGACGATCTGGATGAGCAAGGGCGGCCACTACGGCCACGCCAACATCCCGGGCAACGACCACTGGGACCCGGGCAACATCGACAAGTCCGCGCTCTTCGAGGCGGCCCCGATCGGGTCCCCCGGGGCGGGCGGCACCACGCCGCCGAAGCCGGTCGTCGACCTCAGCAACGTCATCGCCGCCGCGCGCCGCGACCCGGGTCTGCCCCAGGGCGGCAAGACCCACAAGGCGGACGTCCTCGTCGTCGAGAAGGCCCTCGTCGCCGAGGGGTTGCTGCCCGCCCAGTGGGCCGACGGCTCGTTCGGCAGCAGGACGGTCGAGGCGTACGCGAGCCTCCAGCGCCGGTACGGCTTCAGCGGTACCGACGCCAACGGCATCCCGGGCCAGACGACGCTGAAGCGGCTCGGCAAGGAGCACGGCTTCACGGTCAAGGCCTGATTCCCGGCGCAACGGCCCGTGGGGCTCCGGACGACTTCCGGAGCCCCACGGGCCGTTGTCGTTCCCCGGCGCTCCCTCCCGTCCGGGCGGCGTCGGCAGAAGCCCCGCTTCTTTTCTGCTGTCTTTTCTCTTGACGTGAAATTGGTCCGTACCTATGGTCACTGCCAACGCCTGTGTTCATAAAGGCATTCCGTGTTCACATACGAGAACGGATGTCTCCCGCAATGCTGAACACCCCGGTACCTCCACGTCATCGCCGCAGATCCCGCCTCGCGCTCGTCGGGACCGTCGCCGCCCTCCTGGCGGGCGCACTCGCCTGGCCCGCCGCCGACCGCGCCGAAGCGGCTCCCGCCACCTTCACGCACCCCGGAGTCACCGTCTCCCGCGGCCAGTTGGACTTCGCCCGGCAGCAGGTCAACGCCGGCGCGCAGCCCTGGAAGGGCGCGTACGACCAGATGCTGGCGAGCAAGTACGGCTCGCTCACGCGCACCCCCAAGCCCCGGGCCGTCGTCGAGTGCGGCTCGTACTCGAACCCCAACAACGGCTGCACCGACGAGCGCGAGGACGCGATCGCCGCGTACACCCAGGCCCTCGCCTGGTACGTCACACGGGACGCGCGGTACGCGAGGAAGGCGATCGAGCTGATGGACGCCTGGTCCGCGACGATCCGGGACCACACCAACAGCAACGCCCCGCTGCAGACCGGCTGGGCCGGCTCCTCCTGGCCCAAGGCCGCCGAGATCATCAAGTACACGTACGACGGCGGCTGGGCGAACTCGGGCCGCTTCTCGACCATGTTGCGCACTGTGTACCTCCCCGAGATCATCAACGGCTCGAACTCCAACGGCAACTGGGAGCTGTCGATGATGGAGGCCGCTGTCGGCATCTCCGTCTTCCTGGAGGACAAGGCGTCGTACGACAAGGCCATGGCGAAGTTCCGCACCCGTACGGCCGCGTTCGTGTATCTGTCCTCCGACGGCGCGCTGCCGAAGACCGTGCCGAGCCAGAACCTCGACACCGCGCAGAAGATCATCAACTACTGGCAGGGGCAGTCGACCTTCGTCAACGGGCTCACCCAGGAGACCTGCCGCGACCTCACGCACACCGGATACGGCATCTCCGCGATCTCGCACGTCGCCGAGACCAGCCGCATCCAGGGCCAGGACCTGTACGGCACCGACGTCGGGGAGCGCCTGCGGCACGCGCTCGGCTTCCAGGCCAAGTACCAGCTGGGCGAGGCGCCCCCGAGCTGGCTGTGCGGAGGGTCGCTGCACCTCGGGCTCGGGCCCATGACCGAGGTCGGCCACAACGCCCTGAGCAACCGCCTCGGCCACGTCATGACCAACACCGAGCGGCTGACGCAGCAGAACCGTCCGTCGGGGAGCAACAACCTCTTCGTCGCCTGGGAGACGCTCACGCACGGCGACAACCCGAACTGAGACGTTGCCCGACCGGGCGCCGGACGGTGATACTGGCGCCCGGTCCACGGGGGAGGGTCATGAGCCAGGTCGTCACCGAAACGATGGTGCGCGTCGAGAACGTCCACCGTTCGTACGGCAGCGGAGCCACCGCCGTACACGCCCTGCGCGGCGTCTCGTTCGACATTCCGCGCGGTGAACTCGTCGCGCTCAAGGGGCGGTCGGGGTCCGGCAAGACCACACTGCTCAACCTCGTCGGCGGGCTCGACGAGCCGGACGACGGGCGGATCACCGTCGACGGGCTCGACCTCTCCGGACTCGGGGAGAACGGCCTGCTGGAGCTGCGCCGGGACCGTATCGGCTTCGTCTTCCAGTCCTTCGGTCTCATCCCGATCCTGACGGCCGCAGAGAACGTGGGCGTGCCGATGCGGCTGCGCCGGGCCGAGCCCCGAGAGCGCGAGGAGCGCGTCGAGCTGCTGCTCTCACTGGTCGGGCTCGCCGACCACGCGGCGCAGCGGCCCGGCGAGCTCTCCGGCGGGCAGCAGCAGCGCGTGGCCATCGCCCGCGCCCTCGCGAACGAGCCCGCGCTCCTCATCGCCGACGAGCCCACCGGCCAGCTCGACGCCGAGACCGGCATCGCGGTGATGGAGCTGCTGCGGGCGGTCGTCCGCAGCGAGCGGGTCACCGCGCTCGTCGCCACCCATGACGCGGCCCTCCTGGACCTCGCCGACCGGGTCCTGGAGCTGAGCGACGGCGAGATCGTGGAGCACTGAGGCCGAGCGCGTGGAGCACTGAGGTTCGCAGGGGCCCGCGGAGGCGCGTCAGGGTTCTGTCAAAGACGTCCCGCACCCCACCCCTCACCCCATTTGTCAGGATTGTTGGCCGTAGGGTCGACGCAGCGTACGCAGTGCGTTTTGGGAAGACAATGGGGCCATGGGACGCGGCAAGCTTCGGATCTACCTCGGTGCGGCACCGGGCGTCGGCAAGACGTACGCGATGCTGTCCGAGGCACACCGCCGCGTCGAGCGGGGTACGGACTGCGTGGTGGCCTTCGTCGAGCACTACGACCGGCCGCGCACGGAGGTCATGCTGCACGGTCTGGAGCGGATCCCCCGCCGGGAGATCTCCTACCGGGACACCGTCTTCACCGAGATGGACGTCGACGCCGTCCTGGAGCGCGCCCCGGCCGTCGCCCTGGTGGACGAACTGGCCCACACGAATGTCCCCGGCTCACGGAACGCCAAGCGCTGGCAGGACGTCGAGGAACTCCTCGCAGCCGGGATCGACGTCGTGTCGACGGTCAACATCCAGCATCTGGAGTCGCTCGGTGACGTCGTCGAGTCGATAACGGGAGTGAGGCAGCGCGAGACCGTCCCGGACGAGGTGGTGCGGCGGGCCGACCAGATCGAGCTGGTCGACATGTCCCCGCAGGCGCTGCGCCGCAGGATGGCGCACGGCAACATCTACAAGCCCGACAAGGTCGACGCGGCCCTCTCCAACTACTTCCGCCCCGGCAACCTCACCGCCCTGCGCGAACTGGCGCTCCTGTGGGTCGCCGACCGCGTCGACGAGTACCTCCAGCAGTACCGCGGCGAGCACGGCATCCGCTCCACCTGGCAGGCCCGCGAACGCATCGTCGTGGGCCTGACCGGCGGACCGGAGGGCCGTACGCTGATCCGCCGCGCCGCCCGGCTGGCGGAGAAGGGCGCCGGCGGCGAGGTGCTCGCCGTCTACATCGCCCGCAGCGACGGCCTGACCTCGGCCTCGCCCAAGGAACTCGCCGTCCAACGCACCCTCGCCGAGGACCTGGGCGGCACCTTCCACCACGTCGTCGGCGACGACATCCCGTCCGCGCTGCTGGAGTTCGCCCGCGGAGTCAACGCCTCCCAGATCGTGCTGGGCTCCTCGCGGCGCAAGGCGTGGCAGTACGTGCTCGGCCCCGGCGTCGGCGCCACGGTCGCCCGGGAGTCGGGGCCCGACCTGGACGTCCATATCGTCACGCACGACGCGGCCGGCAAGGGGCGTGGGCTGCCGGCCGCCCGGGGATCGCGGCTCGGCCGGTCCCGGATCATCGCGGGCTGGCTGGTCGGCGTCGTCGGCCCGGCCCTCCTCGCCCTGCTGCTGACCCATGGCGCCTCGAACCTCGGGCTAGCCAACGGCATGCTGCTCTTCCTGACGCTGATCGTCGCGGCGGCCCTCCTCGGCGGGCTGCTCCCGGCGCTCGCCTCGGCGGCCCTCGGCTCGCTGCTGCTGAACTACTACTTCACCCCGCCGCTGCACCGGATGACCATCGCCGACCCCAAGAACATCGTCGCCATCGTCATCTTCGTGGGCGTCGCGGTGTCGGTGGCGTCCGTGGTGGACCTGGCCGCCCGTCGCACCCACCAGGCCGCCCGGCTGCGGGCCGAGTCCGAGATCCTCTCCTTCCTGGCCGGCAGCGTCCTGCGCGGCGAGACCAGCCTGGACGCCCTGCTGGAGCGGGTCCGCGAGACCTTCGGCATGGAGTCGGTCGCCCTGCTGGAACGGGACAGCGACGTCGACCCGTGGACCTGCGCGGGCAGCGTCGGCCCGCACCCGCCGACGCTCCCCGAGGACGCGGACGTCGACATGCCGGTCGGCGACCACACCGCGCTCGCCCTCTCCGGCCGGGTCCTGCCCGCCGAGGACCGCCGGGTGCTCGCGGCCTTCGCCGCCCAGGCCGTCGTGGTCCTGGACCGCAAACGCCTCCGGGAGGAGGCCGAGCAGGCCCGCGCACTCGCCGAGGGCAACCGCATCCGTACGGCGCTGCTGGCGGCCGTCAGCCATGACCTGCGCACCCCGCTGGCCGCCATCAAGGCCGCCGTGTCGTCGCTCAGGTCCGACGACGTGGCCTGGTCCGAGGAGGACGAGGCCGAGCTCCTGGAGGGCATCGAGGCGGGCGCCGACCGGCTCGACCACCTGGTCGGCAACCTCCTCGACATGTCCCGCCTGCAGACCGGCACGGTCACCCCGCTGATCCGCGAGATCGACCTCGACGAGGTCGTCCCGATGGCGCTGGGCGGCGTACCTGAGGACAGCGTCGAGCTGGAGATCCCCGAGACGCTGCCCATGGTGGCCGTCGACCCGGGCCTGCTGGAGCGCTCGGTCGCCAACATCGTCGAGAACGCCGTCAAGTACAGCCCCGCCGGCGAGCGGGTCCTGGTCGCCGCCAGCGCGCTCGGAGACCGCGTGGAGGTACGCGTGGTGGACCGCGGCCGCGGGGTCCCGGACGAGGCGAAGGACCGTATCTTCGCGCCCTTCCAGCGGTACGGGGACGCCCCGCGCGGCTCCGGCGTGGGCCTCGGCCTCGCGGTCGCCCGGGGCTTCGCCGAGGCCATGGGCGGCACCCTCGACGCCGAGGACACCCCCGGCGGCGGCCTCACCATGGTCCTCACCCTCCCGGCCGCGCCCGGCGCCCACCCGATCCGCCCCGACCTCCCGGCGACCACGACCTCCTAGCGCTTCGGCAGGGGGTGCCGGGCGCGCCGCGGGTGCTGGTCGTGCCGCGAGTCTCTTACGGGTCGCTGTTGTGAGGTGGCGGGCCTACGCGGTGGACCTACGCGGTGGACCTACGCGGTGCGCTCCAAGAGCAGGGCCATGCCCTGGCCGCCCGCGGCGACGACGCTGATCAGGGCGGTGTCGAGGTCGTCGTGGCGCAGGGTGGCGAGGGCGGTCGTGGTCAGCCGGGCTCCGGCCGCGCCGTAGGGCTCGCCAAGGGCGATCGAGCCGCCGTGCGGGTTCATGCGTTCGGGATCCAGGCCGAGTTCGGTGCAGTAGGCCAGGATCTGGGCGGCGAAGGGTTCGTTGCCTGCGACCGTGCCGACGTCCGTCAGGGACAGCCCTGCCCTGGCCAGGACACTACGGGTCGCGGCGACGGGCACCGGGCCCTCGGTCTCGGGAGTGCCCGCGCTGACGGCGGTGGCCAGAATGCGCGCGAGCGGGGGGTGGCCGTGGGCCCGGGCGTAGTCCTCGGACATGACGACGACCGCCGCTGCCCCGTCGGACAGCGGGGTGCTGTTGCCCGCGGTTACCCTGCCGTCGGGGCGGAACCGTGGCGGCAGCGCGGCGAGGGACTGCTGGGTGACCCCCGTGCGCGGGCAGTCGTCGGCGGTGGCGGTGGTGCCGTCCGGGGTCTTGACCGGGACGATGTCGCCGAAGTGGAAGCCCTGGTCGAGGGCTTGCTGGGTGAGCCGGTGGGAGCGGGCCGCGTACGCGTCCATGTCGGCGCGGGTGATGCCGTACAGGTCGGCGGTGTTCTCGGCGGCCAGTCCCACCGGGATGTAGGGGTCGGGGTGGACGCCCTGTGCGCGTGGGTCGTTCCAGGGGCCCGCGTCGGCCCCTGAGCGCCGGATCGTGCGCTCTCCGGCGGCCTGGAAGGCGGGGTTCTCGGTGCCGGGCCAGGCGTCCGAACTGCCGTGGGCCAGACGGGACTGGGACTCGACCCCGGCCGCGACGACGACGTCGGCGTCCCCGCAGCGCACGGCCTGCGCGGCGATGCGGATCGCCTGCAGCGAGGAGGTGCAGAAGCGGTTGACGGTCACGCCGGGTACGTGGTCCCAGCCGAGCAGGACTGCGGCGATCCGGGCGATGTTGAAGCCCTGTTCACCACCGGGCAGGGCGCAGCCCACGACCAGGTCCTCCACGTGACCCGGTGTCAGGCCGGGGGTACGGGCCAGGGCTTCGGCGAGGGTGCGGGCGAGCAGGTCGTCGGGCCGGACAGTGGCCAAAGCGCCCTTGTGGGCGCGTCCGATGGGGGTGCGGACGGCTGAGGTGATCACGGCGTGCGGCATGGCGGTGTCCTGTGCGGTCTCGGCGACGGGGGAGAGGGGTTCGGTGAGGGCGGTCAGAGGCGAAGGGCAGGGCGGTGGGTGCGCAGCCAGTGGTCCAGGTCCAGGACGAGTTCCAGTCCCTCGCGGGGGAAGCGGTCCGGGCCGGTGGGTTCAAGGAGCAGGCTGCGTACGGCGGCGGCGTCCAACAGATCGGTGGCGGGGCCGGCCTCGGTCAGGAGGCGACCGACCTGCTCGGTGAGGGCCGCCCGGTAGGCAGGGTCGCGGACCATGGGGTACGGGCTCTTGCGGCGGGTCAGGACCGGTTCGGGCAGCAGATCGGTGACGGCGGCGCGCAGCAGGCTCTTCTCGCGGTCGTCGAAGGTCTTCATGGCCCAGGGGGTGTTGAAGACGTACTCGACCAGATGGTGGTCCAGGAACGGCACCCGGACCTCCAGGCCGACACCCATGCTGAGGCGGTCGGCGCGGTCCAGCAGGCAGGGCAGGAACCGAGTCAGGTTGAGGTGACTGTCGCATCGCAGCGCGGCCTCCGACGGTGTGGTTCCCGGCAGGTGCTCGATCTCGGCGCAGGCGGCCCGGTGGAGTTCGGCGCGGTGCGCGGGCAGGTCCAGGGCGGCGGCCAGGGCAGGGTCGAGCAGCCGGGTCAGGTCGGCGCGGTCCAGCACGCTGTCCCAGGGAAAGGACGGTGCCGCCGCTGCCTCGGGGGTGAACCAGCGGTAGCCGCCGAAGAGTTCATCGGCCCCGTCCCCGGCCAGGGTGACCGGGAAGTTCTCGCGCACCGCGCCGTACAGCTGGAGCAGGGAGGTGTCGAAGTCCCCGAGCGTCAGCCCGTCGCGCAGATGCCCCACCCGGGCGCGCCGGTCCGGGTCGGCGAGCACGCCGGCGTCCACTCGTACCCGGCGGTGTGAACTGCCCAGGTGGCGCACCATCAACTCGGCGTAGGGGCAGTCCGGGTCGCGGCCCATGGCGTCCCGCTCGGAAGACCGACTGCCCAGGTCCACCGACAGGGTGTGCAGTGTCCCGGCCGCGGGACGGGCCAGTGCCGCGATCGCGCTGGAGTCCAGACCGCCGGACAACAGGACGCTCACGGGTACGTCGGCCGTCAGCTGCCCGGTGACGGCCTCCTCCAGCAACTGCCGTACTCGTGCCACCGTGGCGGGCAGGTCGTCGCGGTGTTCGACCGGGGCCAACGACCAGTAGCGGCGGGCGCGTACACCTTCGGGGGTCAGGGCGACCACGGTGCCCGGGGCGACCTCGTTCAGCCCTGCGAAAGCGCTGCGCCCGGGTGTTTTGATCATCGGGTGGGCGGACAACAGCAGCTCCCGCAGCCCGTCCAGGTCCAGCCGAGCGACCACCGCCGGGTGTGCCAACACCGCCTTGGGCTCGGAGCCGAACACCACTGCGTCGCCGATGCGCGCGTAGCACAGGGGCTTGATCCCGAATCGGTCCCGGACCAGCGTCAGCCGTCGCGGGCCCGGCTCCCACGCGGCGTACGCGAACATGCCCTCCAGACGGGCCGGAGCACCCTCGCCCCAGGCGTCGATTGCGTGCAGCACGACCTCGCTGTCGCCGCGAGTGGTGAACCGGTGCCCGAGGGAGGTCAGTTCCGACCGCAGTCGGCCGTGGTTGTAGACCTCGCCGGTGAATGCCACGGCCAGCGCAGTGCGCCCGTCGCGCGCCAGGATCATGGGCTGCCGGCCGCCGACGAGGTCCACGGTGGCCAGGCGTGTGTGTCCCAGGCCCGCCGCTCCCTCGGCCCAGGTGGCGGAGGCGTCCGGTCCCCGGCACGCCAGGATTTCGGTCATCTCCTTGAGAGAGGTGTCTTCGGTGCCCTGGGGCACCTGACCCACGAAACTGGCATAGCCGACCAGCCCACACATCGTTGAAGCTCCCCCGACCCCAGCGCGGGGCGTGTCGCACGATCCGGATCCGGACCTCCTCCCACCCCGCGAATACCGCGCGTGAAAGGTGAGGACCCGGGGCCGGACCCGGTACGCCGACCACCACAGAAACGATCAAGCCGCGCCGGGGTCACCCCCTCACACAGCGAACCTCCGAACGGGTGTGACGAGCGCCGTGTGCCGATGTCCGAACCAGTGGCACGAGGAGTACGGCGCGCGGCTCGGGGTCATGTCCCGCACGCCCGGCAGCCTAACCGTGTCTCCGGAACGCCTATGAGGCGGCGGTGCCCAGGCCCGGACGGGTGCCCGCCGATGCCGCGGCCGGAAGGCCGCGAGGGCTGACACCGGACAGATCGTGGGCGGCCACGCTGTTGCGGTCGGCGACCGCGCGGCCCAGGGCGTGGTGCGGCCACAGACCCCCGGCAACCCGACGGCTGCGCTCGCCCCATTCACGGGCCTGGGCGCTGCTGGTCTTGTAGTGGTTGAGGGCATAGCCGCCGGAGTGGATCCGCAGCAGGCTGAAGCCGCCGGGATAGTCCTTGGCGGCACTGACCTCCTGCAGCGTGACGTGTGGCGCCTGCGGCAGGAGGGTCCGCTTGTTGCGGTGCGTGTGGCCCGCGTGGTGGAGGAAGACACCGGGCGCGGAGGCGTAGGCGTCGAGGATGGAGCGGGCCTGGCGGCGGCCGAGGCGCTGCCCACCGCTCACCGGGAAGAGGGAGTCCCGCACGGTCAGCGGATGGTGGCCGAACACGATGGTGGGCTGGTCGCCACGCTCCCTCAACCGGGCCCGGAACCAGGAGAGTTGATCGTCACCGAGCCCGCCGGCGTCGGCGCCGTTGCCGTCCTTCTCGTACGTGTCGAGCCCGATGATCCGCAACCCGCCGAGGTCGCGTGCGAAGTACGCGGGCCCCGCGCCGCCGAGGAACTCGTCGCGGAAGGCGTCTCCGGCGTCGCGGTGACGGGGCCGGTCGTGGTTTCCGCGTACGGCGAAGTAGTCCTGTCCGTGGCTGCCGAAGCCGTCCAGGATCCGCTTGGCCTCCGCCAGGTCACGCGGCGCGCCGCCGGCCGAGATGTCTCCCGCGGCCAGCAGCAGATCCGCCCCGCGCCGCCGGGCCTCCTCGACCAGGGCCCGGCTCATGATCTCCGGATACGGCGCGAGCCCCGGCTCCTGCGCGACCCCGCGCAGCAGGGGCAGGCCGGCCATCAGACCGGCGGTGGTCTCCCCGATGTGGAAGTCGTTGCAGAGCGCTATCGACATCAGATGCCGCCCCGGCGGGGGCTGCGGTGTGGTGAAGGAGTACGGACCCCCGCTCGAACCGAGTCCGTAGCGGTTGGTGCCGACGGCGTTGCCGCGGATGAGGTGCAGCGGCGTGGGCGTGGCCGCCGTGCCCCGCGAGCGGGCCTGGTAGTAGTACGTCTGCCCCGGCTCCAGGTCCGTGAGCTCGACATGGTGGTGCGCCGTGGGCCGGTCCTCCGCCGCGCTGCGGTCCAGTCGGGAGGGATGGGTGCCGTAGACGACCTCACCCTCCGTGACGGCGGGGAGCATGTGGCCCAGTCCGTCGTTGGTGCCGGGCACCCCGGTGTACCAGGTGATGATGGCGCGGTCCTCGGTCAGGGTGACCAGTTCCAGGTGGACGGCCGTCAAGGCGTCGGGGTGGTGGGCGTGGCTCTTGCGTGTGGACCCGTGGAGGGCTCCGGCGGCGGCCCGCAGCAGTGTGGGGGCGAGCAGAGCACCGGAACGCAGGACTTCACAGGGAGAGGGCAGGGCCGACATGGCCGCGAGGGGAGCGGAGAAGCAGCAGCGCATGACTGAGTATGTGCCCGCGCTCGGTGAACGCCAGTGGGGATGGCGAATGCGGCGCCCGGTACGGAATGCGACATCATCGCCCGATCATGGACATAATTGATCTTTCCTTAAGGTCTGGCACTCCCATCGGTGGGCCCAACAGGGTTGTGTCACAAGGGATTTGGCGGGAGTCTGATGGCGCGTCAGCCGGGCTGGGTCGAAGCGGTGCCGGGGCGGGCGGGCTGCACATTTCGCCCGGACGTGTTCTTCGCCACCTCCTGCGCGCCGAGGTGTTTTCGTGGCCGGATCCCTCGTTCATGTCACGCTCCGCTCTCGTGTCGTTCCTCAGGGTCAACAGGCCGTCGGGGGCCGCTGATCGTTCGTACCCCTGCACGGCGGGGCACATCGACCGCGTACCGTGGGATCCATCAAGACCGGAGGTCACGCACATGTCCGCGCTACCGCACGAGCCGAGCCCGCAGGCCGATTCGGATCCGTACCAGTTCGAAGATCCCTACCAGCTTGAATTCGCCGAGGGCCCCCAGACGCTCGCCGAGTTGCGCGCCGCGCTCGAGGTGATGAACCCCGAGGTGCTGACCGCCTTCAACGCCCGGCTCGATTCCGCGAGGTTCGGTGCGGAACAGGCCGAGGTCATCGCCAAGGCCCGCCGCGCCGTGGCGTTCTCGAAACGTGCCGAGGTGGAGGCGGCCGCCGCGGCGGCCGCGGAGGAGGCCGCCGGGGATCCGCCGGCCGAGGATCTCTGGTCCCACCTGGACGTGCGCGACAACGCTTCCTGACCCGCTCCCGGTGTGTTCTGTCGCCACCGGCTTAAGCTGGTGGGATACGCCGAGTCTTGAGGAGGAGCCGGGATGCCGCCGCACAGTCCTTCCGCGGCCGGTGTCCCGGACGAGGGCGACGGGCGGAGCGTGCCGCCCGTCCGGCAGGCCCTGTCGGACAGCGTCTACGAACGCATCAAGGCGATGGTCATGGACCACGAGATCGCCCCCGGCGCCCGCGTGGGCATCGAGTCGCTGGCGCGAGCGCTCAAGGTCTCGCCGACCCCCGTCCGGGAGGCGCTGGCCCGGCTGGAGTCCGACGGTCTGGTGGTGAAGCGCGCTCTCTCCGGCTATCGGGCCACGGAGTTGCTGACCCGTCAGGGCCTTGAGGAACTCTTCGAGATGCGCCTCCTGCTGGAGCCCAGGGCGGCCGCGCTGGCCGCCGCGAACGCCACCGAGGCGCAGCTCGACGGCCTGGAGCGGATCGTCGAGGAGATGCAGGTCCAGCCGAGCCCGAACGGGCGGTACGCGTCCTACCGCGACTTCGCCGCTCTCGACCAGCGCTTCCACGAGGCGATCGGACAGGCCGCGCACCGGCCGCTGCTGGCGGACGCGGTGGAGCGGCTCCACTCGCACCTGCACATCTTCCGGCTCAGCAACGTCGTCGGCGCGGGGGGCCCGACCGTCGCGGAACACGAGCGGATCGTACGCGCGGTGCTGCGCCGCAATCCCGAGCGCGCTGCCGAGGCGATGACGGAGCACCTCACGCGCAGCATGGAGCGTCAGCGCGACGAAGGCGACGGGCCCTCTCCCGCGTCCTCGATCCGGTAGACGCCCGAAGGCGGGCAGGGCGAACGGCCGCCGCGGTGGCCGGAGTTCGTTGCCCCTAGTCCGATACTCCCGCCTTCGCGCCGGCGGTGGAGTCCGCGCGGTCGTGGATCAGGCGGATGACCCGGCCGCTCATGCGGTCGTAGTCCCGGTCGTTGTCGACCTCGCCGCGGACGCGGTGGTCCGTCATGACGACGATCCGGTCCGCGAGGGTGACCATCTCCGCGAGGTCGCTGCTGATCAGCAGGATGGGCAGGCCGTCGCGGGCCAGGTCCCAGATCAGTTCGTGGAAGGCGTGCTTGGTGCGGACATCGACGCCCACCGTCGGCTCGTCGACGACGAGCAGCCGGGTGTCGGTGGCGAGCCACTTGGCGAGGCTGACCTTCTGCTGGTTGCCGCCGGAGAGTTCACCGGCGTTCTGCCCGAGCCCCGCGATGCGGATGCCGAGCCGCTCGACGAGGTCCTGCGCCACGTCACGCTCCTCGCGTGCCGAGACGAACCCGAGGGCCTTGGCGAGTCTCCTCCACACCGTCACCGTGATGTTGCGGGCGATGGGCTGCTCCAGGAAGACGCCCTCCTCCTTGCGGTTCTCGGTGACGTATCCGATGCCGAGCTCGTGCAGGGCCTGGCGCGGCGAGGTGATCCGGGCCGGCCTGCCGTGCACCCGGACCTCGCCGCCGGTGATGCGGTCCAGGCCGAGCATCGCCTTGACCAGTTCGCTCCGCCCGGCGCCGACCAGTCCGTACAGGCCGACGATCTCGCCGGGCCGGACCTCCAGGCTGATGTCACGGTGTCCGCCTGCCGTGGAGACCGCGTCCAGCGCGAGCGTCGGCGCGGCGGACCGGTCGACCGTGCGCGGGCGCATCTCGGTCGCCGCGTGGGCGCGGCCCACCATGAGGCCGACGATGTCGTCGTGGGTGTGGTCGGCCAGCGGCGCGGACTCCAGCACCGACTTCCCGTCGCGCAGCACGGTGACGGTGTCGCAGACCGCGAAGACCTCCTCCAGCTTGTGGCTGACGAAGACGACACAGGCGCCGCGGGCGGCCAGCCGCCGGATCACCTCGAACAGCCGCTCCGTCTCCTGCGGGGAGAGGGACGCGGTGGGCTCGTCCAGCAGCAGGACCCGGCTCTCGGTGTAGAGGGCCTTGGCCGTCTCCACCAACTGCTGCTGTGCGACGGACAGTTCGCGTACGGGCTGATGGGGATCGAGGTCGACACCGAGCTCCGCGAGACACGCCAGGGCCGGTGCGGTCATGGCCTCGCGGTCGACCAGCCCGCGGTTCGAGGGAGGCTTCTGCAGGGTGATGTTCTCCGCCACCGAGAAGCCCGGGATCAGGTTGCGTTCCTGGTGGACGACCCCGATGCCGGTACGGGTCGCCTCCAACGGCGAGCGCAGGTGCACCCGTTCGCCGCACCAGGTGAGCCGGCCGCCGTCGGGGGAGTGCACCCCGGTGAGGACCTTGATCAGGGTGGACTTGCCCGCGCCGTTCTCACCGAGGAGCGCGTGCACCGTGCCGGCGGTCAGCCGCAGCCCGACACCGTCCAGCGCCCGCACACCGGGGAAGACCTTGACCAGGTCGTGGCATTCGAGAAGGACCGTACTCACCGGGCACCTCCCGGCTGCGGCAGGACGGAGGGCGGCTGCTTGCCGCCCTCCGCCGGTGGGGCTGCCGTGCCGTCCGCCTTCCCCAGGCGACTCTGGTGCAGGCGGCCACCGGCGACCGTACCCAGGACGACCAGGCCGATGAGGAGGTTCACCCAGCTCGCACCGTGCACTGCTTGGTCTGCAGCAGCGCCAGCGCCCACGTTCCGATCTCGGCCTGACCGACCGGGTTCTGGACCACGGTGGCCGTGACCGTGCCCTGCCTGATGCCGCTCAGGATCTTGGCGTCGTCGTCGATGGCGATGACCTTAGCCTTCGAGCCGGACGTGCTGACGGCGTCCGCTGCGGCGACCGCCGGGTTGTAGGCGGTGGCGACGATGCCCGTGATCTTGTCGCCCTTGGCCGCCATCAGGTCGGACACCGCCTTCTGCGCGGTCTGCAGATCCGTGTCGATGTCGGTGATGGTCTGCAGGAGCTTCACCTTGCCGCCCGTCTCCTTCACGGCCTGAGCGACGCCCTTGATCCTCAACTGCGTATTGGCGTCAACGTTGTTGCCGGTCAGGTGGACGAGAGTGCCGCGGCCGCCCATGGCCCCGATCGCCGCCTTCGCGGCCTTGTGGGCGGCGAGTTCGACGTCGGTGGAGAGGCAGAAGTCGGCCTCGTCCTTGTCTCCGGCGGGGCAGGAACCGAGGGAAGCCACGGGGAAGCCCTGCGACTTCAGGTCCGCGAAGGTCGAGTTGATGTCGGTGGGGGAGACGCCGAACACCCCGAAGGAGTTGTAGCCGCGCGCCGCCAGCGTGGACAGCAGGTGTTCTGCTTCTGCTGGTCCCACTCCGCCGTCTCGTCGAAGGTGACGGCTCCTAGGCCGTAGGTCTTTCGCGCTGTGGTGACCGCCGCCTTCCAGGACTGGAAGTACGGGTGGGCGCCGCCCGGAACGAGGGCGACCTTGGCCCCGGAACCATCCACGAGTTCGGCGCCGCCGCCCGCCCGTGCGGCCGGCGCGGCCTGACCGCCGGACTCGGTGCCCGAGTTCTTGTAGGTACAGGCCGCTGTCCCCGAGGCCGGCACCACGGCCGCGACAACTCCGGGCAGGACGGATCTGGTTGGGAAGCGCATGCCCCACCCCTGGAGAATCAGATAGGAAATCGATGCGGAGATCGTGGGACAGGAACGCTGGCGCGTCAAGACTTGCGGCGCGGGCCGATGGCGTAAGGGGGGTTACGCTGCTAAGTCGCGGACGTGGCTGACTGTACGGCGACCGTGGGGGTGCGACGCCCGCGCTTCCCGGTAGGCCGGGATGCCCGCAAAATCATATAGGAAACTGGACTGGCTGTGCCCAGGGTCGGCATCCGAGCCATGGCTAAGGAAGTGCCTCGGAGTACCCAAGAGCGGTTCAACGCTTGATCATGGTTCATCAATGCCCGTCCATGATTCGGCAAGCCGAACGGAGGGGTGTTGGGTCGGACGTACGTTCCCGTCCGTGATCTCTGAATCAACACCCCACAGAGCTGTCCGCCAGCCGCGGTCGGCCTCAGCCGCCCCGATCTCCGGCGCGACACCCCCCGCCCGGCGCTCCCTCCTCCGCGCCGCGCTCACCGGAACCGCGGTCCTCGGCGCCGGCCTGGCCGTCGGTGCCGTACCCGCGGTCGCCGCATCCCCCACCGCTCCCGCGCGCAAGCGGCCCAGCACCGCCGAGGAGGCCCTGCGTGAGCTTGCGGCGGGCAACCGCCGCTGGAGCACGTTCCGCGAGCGGCATCCCGACGAGTCTCCCGCCGTCCGGCAGTCGCTGACGACCGCTCAGCACCCCTTCGCCCTCCTGCTCGGCTGCATCGACTCCCGGGTGCCTCCGGAGCTGATCTTCGACCAGGGCCTCGGCGACCTGATGACCGTACGCAGCGCGGGCCAGGTCCTCGACGAGGCCGTGCTCGGCAGCCTCGCGTACGGGGTGCTCGAACTGGGGATCCCGCTGCTCATGGTGCTCGGCCACCAGTCGTGCGGGGCCGTCAAGGCCACGGTCCAGGCGGACGAGTCGGGCGAGGAACTGCCCGCCCACATCCAGTACCTGGCCGACCAGATCAGCCCGGCCATCGATCACACCAAGGAGGGCGACGCGCGCATCGACGCGACGATCGACGCCAACATACGGCTCATACGGTCACGCCTCGCGGCGGAGCCGGACCTCGCCGCCAAGGTGGACTCGGGCGCGCTGGCCATCGTCGGCGCCCGCTGCGAACTGACCACCCAGCGGGTGCACCGCATCAGCTGAACCTCGTAGGCATGGGGGCGGCCGCGGCGGACAACCGCCGCGACCGCCCCTCGGTGTTTTCGCGCGTACGTGTGCA
>NZ_JAPWHT010000130.1:0-23283 GCF_027270795.1 Streptomyces sp. ActVer | reverse complement strand
GCCGGCTGCCGCAGCGCCGCGATCGTCGGCGCGTAGGCGGCGCTGCCCGTCTGGGGTGTGCCGCCCGCCGCGACGAGCCGGAGGTCCCGCTCGGCGTCCTCGGCCGACACGCGGTCCGCCGGGTCCTTGCGCAGCAGGCCCTCGATCACCGGAGTCAGCGGGCCCGCGTGGAGTGGCGGCGGCAACTCCTCGTCGACGACCGCCCGCAGGGTGCTCAGCGGGGTGTTCTGGCGGAACGGCGAGTTGCCCTCGACCGCCGCGTAGAGGAGCACGCCGAGCGACCACAGATCGGACTCGGGTCCCGGTGTACGCCCCAACGCCCGCTCCGGGGCGAGGAATTCGGGCGAACCGATCACCTCGCCGGTCATCGTGAGCGCCGAACTGCCCTCCACCGTCGCGATACCGAAGTCGGTGAGGACCACACGGTCGTCGTTCGACAGCAGTACGTTGCCGGGCTTCACGTCCCGGTGCAGGACCCCTGCCTCGTGGGCGGCCCGCAGCGCGGCGAGCACCTCCGCGCCGATGTGCGCGGCGCGCTGCGGCGACATCGGCCCCTCGGCGTCCAGTTGATCGGAGAGCGCGATCCCGCGGATCAGCTCCATCACGATCCACGGGCGCCCGTCCTCCGTCGCCACGTCGTAGACCGTCACCACATTGCGGTTCGCGACCCGGGCCGCGGCCCACGCCTCGCGTTCCAGCCTGGCGTACATCCGCTCGGCGTCGGGGCCCGGCAGTCCGCCAGGGGCCCGTACCTCCTTGACGGCGACCTCGCGGTGCAGCACCTCGTCACGGGCGCGCCAGACCGTCCCCATCCCGCCCTCGCCCAGCGGAGAGAGCAGACGGTAGCGCCCCGCGATCACTCGTTCACTACCCGGCTCTTCGGACACGGGCGTCCCCCATTCGCATCCGCACGATTCTGAACAAAAGTAGCTCAGCCGAGTGCGGTTGCCGCCCCCTTGAACACCAATCCAGCCCCAAGGGCCACCACGACGAACGCGGATCCGATCGGCACGGTCCGCCGGAGCAGGGCCGCGGTCCGGCCGCCCGACCACCGGGCGCCGTTCTCGATGGCCTTCGCGACCCGGCTGCCGATCTTGACCACGGCGAACCCGGCCGCCGTGAGCGTGAGCGCGAGCCCCGCCCCGAAGGCGAGCACGAGCAGCAGCCCGAACCAGGCCTTGCCGAGCGCGGCGGCACCGACGAGCACGACGACCGCGGAGGGACTCGGTACGAGCCCGCCGGCGAAGCCGAGAAGAAGGGTGTCCTTGAGCTTGAGAGAGGGGGAGTGGGTGTGCGGGTGGGGATGGGAGTGCTGGCCGTGACCGTGATCGTGGGGGGCGTCGTGGTCGTGGGAAGGGCCGTGGTCGTGGGAGCCGTCGTGGTCGTGGGTGTGAGAAGGGCCGTGGTCGTGGGTGTGGGACGGGCCGTGGTCGTGCGTCTGCTTGTCACCGTGTTCGTGGTCGTCCCCGTCCGTGTGGACGCCCTTGTGGCCGTCCCCGTGCCCCTGCGCATGCGCAAGAACAAGCGCGCGATCATGACTGTGGGCGTGCACGTGCCCATGGCTGTGACTGTGCCCATGGCTGTGTCCGTGGCCGTGGGAATGGCTGTGCCCGTGTCCGCGCTGCCGCCAGGCCCGTCGTACGAGGGTCGCGCCGGCCAGCATCACGATGACGCCGCTCGCCACGCCCAGCCAGGCGATCACCGAGGGCGCGGCGGCCGAGCCGGCGGTCACCAGGATGCCGAGGGCGACCACGCCCAGCGTGTGCGTGACGGTCACCGAGATGGCGAGCGGCATCACGTCACGCATCGTCGCGTTGCCGCGGGCGGCGGCCGTGGCGGCCATGATCGTCTTGCCGTGGCCGGGCGCCAGGGCGTGCATCGCGCCGAGCAGCACGGCGATGCCCAGGGCGAGCGCGGCGAAGCCGAGGGTCAGGTCCTGGCGGGACACCAGGTCGTCCAGCGCGCGGGTGAAGCGGTCGGCGCCGCGCGGCAGGATGGAGGAGCCGGGCGCGTCGGAGTTCTCCTCGACGAGGGCGGGACCGCCGGGGCGGACGCGCAGCGACGCTGTCGCCGTGTCGGCCGGGGACGACAGCAACTCCTTGGGGTACTTGGTCAGTTCACCCGAGACGGACTTCGTCGGTACGTCGGAGGCGGTGAGGGTCATCCGGTCGCCGCGGGCCGTGACCTCGCGCCAGCCGGGGCCGTCGTCCACGGCGGCACGGAAGCGCACGGACACGTTCTTCTCGGGCTTCTCCGGCAGCGGGGCCGTCCAACGGCACTCCACCCGGAGGGTGTTGAGCCCGGCCTGACCGGGCCGCACCCGGGCGAGGCTCTCGCCGACGCTCAGCGCGACAGCCTCTCCGTCGACGGTCACCCGGCTCTTGTCGGCCGCCGTCTCGCACCGCTCCCGGGCCCAACTCTCCATGCCCGCCTTGTCTATGGCGGGCTTGGCCTGCGTCGCCGGGATCTCCGCCACGTCCTCTACATGGTCGACCCGCAGCTTCCCGGGACCGATGACGAGTCCGTCGTACCGGTTGACGGTGAAGTTGCCGAGCGGATGCGCGGACGCGGTGCCGGAGGGGACAAGGACGAGCGCGCAGGCCGCCACCAGGACGGCCGCACCGGACGCGAACGCCCGTCGGCGCGCGGCCACTTGCCGGGCCGGCCGGACCCGGAGGCCGCGCGCGGGGACGGCGCTCACTTCGCACCGCCCAGCGCCGTCAGGGTCTTCTCGGCCAGCTTCGCGCCCACCGGCGAGAAGCCCGGGTTGAGCTTCAGTGCCGCCGAAAGGCTGCTGCGGGCCTCCTTCTTGTTGCCCGTGGCCCGTTCGATCATGCCGCGGTGGTAGAGGAACGTCGCGTCGCGGTAGCCGGTGGCCGTGGCGCGCCGGGCATAGGGGAGGGCCTCGTCGTCGCGGCCGTTGACGTGCAGGGCCCAGGCGAGCGCGTCCGCGGTGTGGACGGTCTCCCGGCGTTCCCACTCGGCGCGGGCGGCGCGCAGGGCGGCCTTGCGGTCGCCGTGGTCCGCCGCCGCGAGGGCCGTGTCGAGGTCGGCGTTGACGCCGTTCGCCCGGGCCAGCGCGGTCCAGGCGTTCACCAGGGCGTACTGGTCGCGGGCCTTCGCCTTGTCCTGTTCGCCGCCGCGGGCCTCGTACAGCTCGCCGAGCACGACCAGCGGGCCGGGCAGCGGGAAGCGGGCCACGACGTCCTCCATGCCGGCGATCGCGGCCTTGCTGTCGCCGTTCGCGGCCTGCGCCCTGGCCCGGCCCTCCAGCGCCGGGAGGTACACCTTGTCGGCCCGCAGGGCCTGCTCGAAGTACGTCAGTGCCGTCTTGTACTCGCCCTCGCGCCAGGTGAGTTGGCCGAGTGCCGTCGCCACGTACGCGATGTCGCCGGGGGTGGAGGCACTGGAGAGCGCCTGCTTCAGGACGCGCCGCGTCGTGGTGACGTCGCCGCGCAGCTCCCGTACGTAGGCGTAGCGGGTGAAGACCGGGATGCCGGGGCGGCGGGCGTCGGCCTGGTCGGCGGCCTTGGACGCCTCCTTGTAGCGGCCGAGTTCGACCAGGGCGTCGATGCGGGTCGACAGCGCCCGCTCGTTGTACGCGTTCTCGTCCAGCGCCTTGTCCGCGTACCGCAGCGCGTCGGGGAAGTCGTGCCGGGCCGCGGCGAGTGCCGAACGGCCCGCGAGCGCCGGGTCGTTGTCCGGCTTCAGCTTCAGCGACCGGTCCAGCGCGCGCTCCGCCTGCGGATAGCGGGACGGGTCGCCGTTCGTGCGTGCCTGCTCGATGTAGGCGACGCCGAGCGTGGACCAGCCGCCGTAGTCCTTGGGCTGTGTCTTGAGGTGGGTCTGCAGTGCGGAGATGCTGGAGGCGAGGCTTCCGGTGCCAAGCAGTTCGGGAGCGACACCGGGCGCGGACGCCACCGTACGCACGCCGTCGTCGTCCTTGCTGCCCAGCACCACGGCTCCCGCGGTCATCGCGACGGCGATGGCCACCGCGGACGCGCCGAGCCGCAGCATCCGCGCCCGCGGGGACCCCGGGCTCTCCTTCGGCCGGTCGGGCCGGTCGGGCCCGTCCTTGCCCTCGGGCGGCGGGGCCACGTCCGCGCGAACCTTCTCCTGCGCGTCCTCGTTCGTACCCGGGGCCATGCCCTCTCCTCAATCTCCTTGACGGAAGCGGTGGTTCGGGGGTGAGCGGCGCGGCCCGCGCGCCGTGGGGGACGGAAACGCGCGGGCCGCGCCAGTCGGAGTGCGGGTCAGTAGGCCCGGCGGCGGCCACGCCACCACAGGAGACCCGTGCCGATGAGCAGGAACCCGGCCGCGCCCGACGCCGCCGAGACGGCGATCAGCGTGGTGTCCTCCATGCCGGCCACACCGCCCGTGGTGCCCGCGGGCTGCAGCGCGTCACCGATCTGGTTGCGGACGTCGTTGGTGCCCGTCGTGCCCTTGGCGAGCGGGCCGCGCGAACCGGAGGTCGGCAGCGCGACGTACGGGAACGCCTTCTCGAACTTCTGGTCGTTCTTGTCGACCGCGTCACCCAAGTCGTTCTTGGCGCCGACGAGTTCGCCCTCGACGACCTGCAGTGCGATGTCCAGCACGTCGTCGCCCAGCCGACGCCCGTTCGGGAAGCCCGCGTTGTCGCCGTCCAGCACACCGAGCCGCTTCTCCTTGGTCGCCGGCTTGATCGAGGTGTTGAGGCGCAGCATCTCCGAAGGACGGACGTACGGCGGCTGGTTGAGACCCTTCACACCCTTCAGGAACACGTCGACCAGGTCGTTCCTGGGCTCCTTCGGCGCCGGGATCTTGTAGATCGCCTCGATGAGCTTGGGCAGTTCGGGGTTGGTGACGTTCTGCAGGAAGTCGCCGTCGTTCCAGGGCGAGGACGCGTTGAACTTGTCCTTGTCCTTGATCGGGTTGACGACCTCGTTCACCAGCGGCATACCGAGGCGCGAGACCTGCCGGTACTCACCGCTCGCGCTCCTGCGCTGCGTCGTCGACCAGATGCCCACGATCGGCTGGTCGGCCGACTCCTGGATCATGTCGGTCGGCACCTGGAGGGCAACGGAGTTGACGTTGTACTCCTTCAGCGTGTCGTTGCCGACCTCGGACAGGTTCCCGCCGTACAGCAGGTCGAAGACGCGCAGGTCCAGGAAGAACGGGTCGTCCGCCTGACCGGCGAACGTCGTCGCCCCGCCCGGGAGTTCGTGCACGGCCTGCTTGCGGAGTTTGGCGTAGTCCGGCATGGACGCCTTGCCCACGTTCGACGGCGCGACCGGCACGTCGTCCGCGTACTTCGTCTTCTTGACCAGCTTCTGGTCCTTGAGCTGCAGCAGGTCGATGTCGTAGGTCTGTGTGATGTTGAGGTCCGGGTCGTCGAGGCTCTCGACCGGGCCCGTGTTGTACAGGAAGGTCTTGTCGTTCTTCACGTGCGTCTTGAACGTGTAGCGGAAGATGAAGTCGCCCTGCGCGTCACCGTCGTTGTCGATGTGCAGGTCGTACTGGGCGTCCTCGGCGAATGTGAAGAAGTTCGGTCCGCCGGCCGGCTCCTCGAACGGGATCCAGTTCGCGACGAGCGTTGTCGTGTCCGGTTTGTCGGGGCTTACGAAGGCGTACACGTCCGTGTTGTCGAACTGCGGCTGCCCCGAGATGAGCGGAGCCTCCCGGTGGCTGGACGCGCTCGCCGTCCCAGGTCCGAGCGCGGTCACGCCGACGGCCGCGAGCCCGCCGGTGGCCAACGCACCGCAGACAAGGGTCGCGAGGCTCCTGCGTCCCACGAACCTGCTGGTGAAAGGTGTCATGCCGTCCGTCCTCTGTCCCAAAGCTGTGTTCCGGCGGTGATGTCCGCGAGAGGCGCCCCCGGTCTGGTTGCGACTGGTTGGCTCCCGCTCTCGTTCCGCGTCGGTTGGTGTTGCCTGATGCACGCCATTCGGAGCGGGGGCTCGGAAGGATTGGTTCGGGATTCACCCGCGTTTTCAAGCAGTTGATCCGTAACCCCATCCGAAGGCGTTCCGGCGCCGAATACGTGAGGATGAGACGGGCCGTTCAATGGCCGGTGAGGGGGAAACGAGTGGAGGCGGACGAACTTCTGGTGCTCGTGGCCGGAGGAGACCAGAAGGCCTTCGAGGATTTGTACGGTCTGGTGTCCGGGCCGGTGTTCGGGCTGGTGCGCCGCGTGGTGCGGGATCCGGCCCAGTCGGAGGAGGTGGCCCAGGAGGTGCTCCTCGAACTCTGGAGGTCCGCCGGACGCTACGACCCGGGCCGCGGCAGCGCACTGTCCTGGGTCCTCACCCTCGCGCACCGCCGGGCGGTCGACCGGGTCCGCAGTGCCCGCGCCGCCGGGGGGCGCGAACTGCGCATGGCCCGGCGCTCGAACGGCCCCGCCTTCGACCAGGTCGCCGAGGAGGTCGAGGCCGGCCTCGAACGAGAATGGGTGCGCCGCTGCCTGGACCGGCTCACCGCACTGCAACGACAGTCCGTCACCCTCGCCTACTACGACGGCTACACGTACCGTGAAGTGGCCGAACGGCTCTCCCTGCCGCTCGGCACGGTCAAGACGCGCATGCGCGACGGACTCACGCGGTTGCGCGACTGCCTGGGAGGTGTCGCATGACCAGCCTCTTCCGGCGGAGTGATCTGCACTCCCTGGCCGCCCCCTACGCCCTGGACGCCGTGGAACCCCATGAGCACAAACGTTTCGAGAAACACCTGAGGCGCTGCGACAGCTGCGCCGCCGAGGTGCGCGCGCTGCGCGAGGACGCGGTCCGCCTCGCCTGGTCCACGGCCGCCCCGGCACCGGCCGCGATGCGCGACCGGGTCCTCATGGCCGTACGGACGACTCCTCAGGAGCCGGCGGCCTTCGCCCAGCCACCGGCTCGGGCGATCACGGACCGGTACGAGGAACGGGCGCCGTCGCGTGCCCGTCGCTCGGGCTTCTCGCCGTTCCTCATCCCGCTCGCGTCCACCACGGCCGCCGCCGCCCTCGTCGTCGCCGCGCTCTTCGGCATGCAGGCGGCCCGCACCCAGGACCAGCTCGCCCAGGAGCGCGCCCAGGCACGTGAGATCGCACACGTTCTCGCCGCGCCGGACGCCCGCGCGAGCGCCGGACGCGACGCGAACGGACAGGGCATGAGCGTCGTCGCGTCCGCCTCGCAGCGCACCGCTGTAGTGACCGCGGCCGGACTGGGTACACCTTCGAACGGAAGGGTTCACCAACTGTGGCTCATGCGACCGGAGGAGAAACCGCGTTCCCTGGGGCTCCTGGACGGCGACACGCCCTTGATTGCCACCGGGCTGAACGCGAACGCGACATCACTCGCTGTCACCGTCGAGCCGTCGGGCGGTTCAGCGCAGCCAACAACCGCACCGGTTGTCCAACTCGCCCTGGAATCAGTTGGATTCGGAGAGTAACCGTCAACACCCTTACCGGAAAGGTGAATCCCGCGCCCGGGATACACGGGTGTGGAGAGGGAGCGATAGGGTTAACCTGCCCGGGCCGGGTGCCCTCGTATGGGTGGGGAGTGACATGGAACAGATAACAGTGCGTGGCAGGGCGCGAGTCCCTGCGATCACGTGTGGCAGCAGCGCGACCAGCTCGCGCCTCGACCGCCATCTCTCGGTGATGGGTGGCCCCGCCATCCCTCAGCGCGAGGCGGCAGAGGCGACGGACCTGATGCGCGAGCTCACCGCACGTGACACCGCGCACGACCGCACCGCCAGGGGCGCGCGAGTGAGGCGGGTCTCGCTCTTCGCACCGCTGCGCCGACTGCGCCGTTCCCTGTTCGGCGGCCGCTGAGCGGCCTCGGCCGCTGACAGGCGGCCGAACCCGAACAGGACCCCGACCCGCGCTCAGGCGGCCACACCGTCCCGGCGCAGTGCTGCGATCTCATCGTCCGTCATCCCCACGGCACGCAGCAGCGCCCCGGTGTGTTCCCCGAGCGCGGGTACGGGCCCCATCCGCGCCGAGTCCCCGCCCGGCAGCGTGATCGGCGGCAACAACGCCCTCAGCGGCCCGACCGGCGAACCCACTTCCCGCCACCGGTCCCGCGCCGCCAGCTGAGGATGCTCCGCCACCTCCCGTACGTCCCGCAGTCGCGCACACGCGATCCCGGCCGCCTCAAGCTGCGCGACCGCCTCGTCCGTGACCAGCACCGCCAGGGCTTTGCCGACCAACTCGTCGGTGTGCTCCCGGTGTTCGACCCGCGCCGCGTTCGTCGCGTACGCCGGGTCGTGTGCCAACTCCGGCCGCCGAAGCACCTGTTCGGCCAGCCGCCGCCACTCCCGGTCGTTCTGCACCGACAGCAGCACCCGCCCGCCGTCCGCCGTCGGATAGGCGTCGTACGGGGCGATGACGGCGTGCGCGAGACCGGTGCGCGCCGGGGGAGTACCGCCGTGCATCGCATGGTGCAGCGGATGCCCCATCCACTCGGCCAGCGCCTCCAGCATCGACACCTCCACCGGCCCGCCGCGCCCCGTCGTGCCACGCCGCACCAGCGCCGCCAGCACCCCCGAGAACGCGTACATCGCCGCCGCGATGTCGGCCGCCGGGATACCCGCCTTCACCGGCTGCCCGGCCGTCCCCGTCACGGACACCAGCCCCGCCTCGCACTGCACGAGCATGTCGTACGCGCGCTTGCCGGCGTACGGACCAGAGGCCCCGTACCCCGAGATGTCAACGGCGATCAGCCGCGGGTCGGCCGCGCACAGCGTCGCCGCGTCCAGACCGAGCCGCGCGGCCGCGCCCTGTGCGAGGTTCTGCACGAAGACGTCGGCGTCCGCGACGAGACGGCGTACGACGTCCAGGCCGCGCGGGTCCTTGAGGTCGAGGGCGATGGACTCCTTGCCGCGGTTGCACCACACGAAGTGGGAGGCGAGACCGGCGGCCGCGGTGTCGTAGCCGCGTGCGAAGTCACCGCCGTCGATCCGCTCGACCTTGACGACCCGGGCCCCGAGATCGGCGAGTTGCCGGGTGGCGAAGGGTGCCGCGACGGCCTGTTCGACGGCGACGACGGTGATGCCCTCCAGGGGCAGGGGAAGCGGCTCCATGCGAGGGATCATGTCCCGCGCGCGAGGGCTTTGTCATGCGGGGGCGGGGAGACCGGTCGGCCGGTCGGCAGGGCGGACGCGGCCCCGGGGTGAGCGGTCAGCGGCCGCCGTTCGTGTACCGGCGGACGGCGAGCGGCAGGAACACCGCGATGAGGACCGCGCACCAGGCCAGCGACCCCGCGACGGGGTGCGTCACCGGCCAGGCGCCGTCCGTCGGCACCGGCGCGTTCCCGAACAGGTCGCGCAGGGCCGTGGTCACCGCGCTGATCGGGTTCCACTCGGCGATCGTGCGCAGCCAGTCGGGCAGATTGTCCGTCGGGATGTACGCGTTCGACAGCAGCGGCAGGATGAACGTCGCGCCGCCCAGCTGCCCGGCCGCCTCCTCGCTCTGCGAGGCCAGGCCCAGCAGGATCCCGATCCACGTGGTCGCGAACCGGAACAGCAGCAGCAGACCCACGGCGCCGGCAGCTTCCAGCGCGGAACCCTCCATCCGCCAGCCCACCGCGAGCCCCACCAGCAGCACCGGCACCGTGCCCACGGCGGTGACGACCAGGTCCCCGACCGCCTGCCCGAGCGGTACGGCGGCCCGGCTGATCGGCAGCGTGCGGAAGCGGTCCATCACGCCCCGGTGCGAGTCCTGGGCGGCCTGGAACATCCCGGTCATGATCCCGTTGGCCGCCGTCGCGACCAGCAGCCCCGGCACCAGGAAGGCCCGGTACTCCTCGCCGGGCATCGCGAGCGCGCTGCCGAAGACATAGCCGAAGAACAGCAGCATCGTGATCGGCATGGTCTGGGTGAGGATCAGCAGCCCCATGTTGTGCCGGATCCGCCGCAGCTGACGGCCCAGCATCGCGGTGCCGTCGTAGGCCAACGCGCTCATGTCACAAGCTCCTTGCTGTCGGTGCGGTCACGGGGCCCGGCTCCGGTCGAGCCGTCGGTCAGGCGGAGGAAGACGTCGTCGAGCGTCGGCGGGCGCAGGTTCACGTCGAGCAACGGCACCCCGGCGGCGTCGAGTTCGCGTACGAGACGGGGGAGGGTGAGCGTCGGGTCGGTGGTGACCGCGCCGACGGCGTGCCGCTCCTCGTCGAAGTCGAGCCTGGAGCCCGTCAGTTGGTCGAGGACGGCCGCAGCTCCGGCCATGGCGTCCGCGTCGGCGACGACCGCTTCCGCGTACGAGCCGATGAGCGCCTTGAGTTCGGCGGGCGTGCCCGAGTGCGCGACCCTGCCGCGGTCCACGAGGGCGATGTCGTCGGCGAGTTGGTCTGCCTCCTCCAGATACTGCGTCGTGAGCAGGACCGTCGTGCCCTCCGCCTTCAGCGCGCGCACGGTCTCCCAGATCTGGTTGCGGCTGTGCGGGTCGAGACCCGTCGTCGGCTCGTCGAGGAACAGCACCGCGGGCCGGGTGATCAGGCTCGCGGCCAGGTCGAGGCGGCGCCGCATGCCGCCGGAGTAGGTGGACGCGGGGCGGTCCGCCGCGTCGGCGAGTTCGAAGCGGTCGAGGAGCTCGTCGGCGCGGGCGGCGGCCTTCGGGAGGCGGCGCAGCTTCGCGAACAGCCGCAGGTTCTCCCGTCCCGTGAGGTCGCCGTCGACCGAGGCGTACTGCCCGGTGACGCCGATCGCGCGGCGCACGGCGTCCGGCTCCCGGACGAGGTCGTGCCCCGCGACACGCGCGGACCCCGCGTCCGGTCGCAGCAGCGTGGTGAGCAGCCGCACCGCCGTCGTCTTGCCCGCGCCGTTCGGCCCGAGCAGACCGCAGACCGTGCCCTCCGCCACGGCCAGGTCCAGCCCGCGCAGCGCCCGGACTTCCCTGAAACTCTTCTCCAGACCTTCACTAAGTACAGCGTACGTAGTCGTCATGGTGCGACCATACCTCACTACGTACGCTGTACGTAACTACGATGGGGACGACAGGATCCACCGATGGCAGGACTGACGACACCGATGGCAGGACGCGCCGACGTACCCGAAGTGATCTGGGCCCGACCCGAGCGCACGGGCCGCGGGCCGCGGCCCGCGTTCACCCGGGCCGACATCGCGGCCGCCGCGGTGCGCATCGCGGACGCGCAGGGGCTGGACGGGGTCTCGATGCGGCACGTCGCGGCCGAGTTGGGCTGCGGCACGATGTCGCTCTACAACTACGTGCCTCGCAAGGAGGACCTGTACGAGCTGATGGTCGACGCCGTCAGTGGTGAGCACGAGTTGTGGGAGCCGGCGGGGGACTGGCGTGCCGACATGCTCCGGGTCGCCCATGAGACCCGGGCGCTCATGCTCCGGCATCCGTGGCTGCCGGCCCTGATGTCGCCGGTGTACGGGTTCAGCCCCAACGCCCTGCGCTATCTGGAGCACTGCCTTACGTGCCTGGACTCCTTCGAGGGGACGTACGGCACGAAGTTCGAGCTGATCGCGATGGTCAACGGGGTGGTGACGACGTACGTGGGGAATGAGCTGGCGACGGTTGAGCGGGTGCGGGCGTTGCCTTGGTCGGAGGAGCGGGAGCACGCGGTGCGTGGGGCTTATTTGGGTGCGCAGGTTGCCACCGGGGCTTATCCGCGGATGGCGGCGGCGTTCATGGAGGATGCGGGGCCGATTGATATGGGGGCCGTGTTTGAGCGGGCGTTGGTAAGGGTGCTTGATGGGTTCGCACCCCGGGCGGAGGGCGACTAGGGGGGTGGGGAGTTCGTTGGCTGCGGGTGCGCCGTGGCTGGTCGCGCAGTTCCCCGCGCCCCTTTGGGGCTCGGCCGCTCCCTCAGATCAGCGCGACCTGGCCCTCCGGGCCCTCCTCGTGGTGGTCCAGTACTGAGGCCGGCTTGCGGGACGCGTCCGGCGGCGGGAGTACTCCCGCCTTGCGCAGGCCGTCCGCCGTGATCGGGGTCTTCATCGTCAACTCGGCCTGCTGAGGCCTTAGTTCCGCCAGCAGGGACAGGACCGTGATGACCTCCAGGAGGTCGGAGGTCCAGGGCTGGGGCCAGGTGGTGGGGCGGATGGAGTCCAGGGTGCCGGGGTCCGGCTGGGTGGTTCGGGTGGTGAACCACTGGTCCAGGACGCGGACGCCGCCGACCTCGAAGTCCCAGGCGGCGGGCGGGACGGGGGAGATGCGGCCCTCGTCGAGGTGGAGGGTCTCCTCGTCGCGGTCGTAGCGGAGTTCGAGGGGGCGGGAGGGGAGTGGGGCCCGTACGTACGGGCGGCGGCCGCCGGGGAGTTTGGGGCGTTCGCCGTCGCGCCGCATCAGCCACAGCATGCGGTGGCCCAACTCGGTGCCGCGTGCCCAGAGTTCGGGGTCCGACGTGAGTGGCACCGTGCACCCGCGCGGACCCGGGCGGGCTACCGCCACCGTCCAGGCGAGGACGTCCAGGGGGGTGGGGGAGTGGCCCAGGCACTTGGCCAGGAGGCCCAGCAGGCCCGGTGCCAGGTTGGGTTCGCGGCCCTCGGGGCGCCGGTACAAGGGGTGGATCCGGCCCGGCCGGGCGGTGGGCACGGACTTCGACTGGGGGAGGACCACCGGCAGGGTCGACGTGACCAGGAGGGGCGGCCCGTCGGGTGCGGGGGCCTGCTCGACCGCGAACACCTGCCGCTCGTCGGTCACGCGCCACAACTCCGGGCGTGCCGCGTCGATCAGCCGGTGGTCGGGGATCAGCCACTGTTCGTCGAACGGCCCGTGCAGGACCCGTACCGGCTCCGCGCAGGGGCCCGACGCGCGGGCCAGCCGGACCGTTCCGGAGGACTGGCCCGGCAGTTGACCCACCGCCGAGTGGAGCGTCCGCGCACGCGTGACGCCGAACAACGCCTCGCGGTCCGGCCCTTCGGCCTTCACGAGGGCGTCCCACCGTGCTTTCAGGGACGCCGGGTCGGGCGCCGTCGGCCACCCGCGGCCCAGCCGGGGCGGTGCGACGGACCACGGCATGAGGTCCGCGAGCAGCGGAGCGTCGTCGTGCGGCACGCTCGGCATCGTACGACGTGCGTCCTGAGCGGTGACCTGGTCCCGCATGCTCAGTGGGCGTCGAGGGTGACGGTGAAGGAGAAGCGGTCGCCGCGGTACTGGATGCGGGCCACGTCGAGCGCCCGGCCGTCCTCGCCGTGCACGACGCCCGTGTAGTGCAGGATCGGGCTCAGCAGCGGGACCTGGAGCAGCCGGGCGGTCTCCGGGTCCGCCAGCCGCGCCTCGACGGTGTCGGTGATCTGGCTGATCCTCGCCCCCGCGACGTCCCGCAGCACCTTGGTCATGGGCCAGCGGACCAGGTCCTCGGGGTCGATCAGGGCCGCCAGTTCGGGCCGTACGTAGTTGCGCGCGTGGTTGGTCGGCTCCCCGGTCTTCTCGTCGCTGCGCAGCCGGTGGTAGGTCGCGACCTCCGTCAGGTCCGGGAAGTGCTCGGAGAGTTCCGCCGACACGGGCTCGGTGCCGTGGTCCAGCAGCCGGGTCGTCATGCCCGACTGCTGGGCCACGATCGCGTCCACCGAGCCGAGCAGCCGGACCGGGGCGCCCCGCGCGGCGCTCGGCTCGATGAACGTGCCGCGCCTGCGATGGCGGGTGATCAGCCCCTCGTCCTCCAGCTCCTTGAGCGCCTGCCGCATGGTCAGCACGCTCACCCCGTAGTGCTCCGCCAGCTGTTCCTCGGTGGGCAGCCGCAGCGGATCCTGCGCGGACCGCCCGAGTATCGAGGCGCGCAGGGACTGCGACACCTGATACCAGAGCGGCAGCTTGCGGTTCAGGACGATCGAGTCCGGGGCGAAGGAGGTCACGAGGGTATCCGTACCGTTCGCGGGCGCTGCGTGCAACGGGCGGTCACGATCGGTCCCGGTCGGTCATGGGCGCCGCTCCGGCCGGAAGTGCCGCTGGAGGCCCTGCCACACGTCGTCGTACGCGCGCTGCAGATGCTCCGCGCCGGCGGCCTGCGCGGTGGCGGTGACCGGCCAGCGCGTCTCGAACATGAAGGCCAGACCGTCGTCGATCTTCTGCGGCCGCAACTCGGCGGCGCTCGCCCGGTCGAACGTCTCCCGGTCGGGACCGTGCGCCGACATCATGTTGTGCAGCGAGCCGCCCCCCGGCACGAATCCCTCCGCCTTCGCGTCGTACGCGCCCTCGATGAGCCCCATGTACTCGCTCATCACGTTCCGGTGGAAGTACGGCGGCCGGAACGTGTCCTCGCCCACCAGCCAGCGCGGCGCGAAGACGACGAAGTCGACGCCGGCAAGACCCGGAGTGTCCGACGGCGAGGTCAGCACCGTGAAGATCGACGGGTCCGGGTGGTCGTAGCTGATGGTGCCGATCACATTGAACGCGCGAAGGTCATAGGCGTACGGCACATGGTTGCCGTGCCAGGCCACGACATCCAGCGGGGAGTGGTCGTAGGTCGCCGACCAGAGGTTGCCGCAGAACTTGTTCACCACCTCCACCGGGCCCGCTGTGCCCTCGTCGTCTTCGTACGCGGCGACGGGCGCCCGGAAGTCGCGGGCGTTCGCGAGACCGTTGGCGCCGATCGGGCCGAGGTCGGGGAGCTGGAAGGGTGCCCCGTAGTTCTCGCACACATAGCCGCGGGCCGTCGGGCCCGGGCCGTCGTCGGACGCGGTGTCCAGCAGCTCCACACGGAAGCGCACCCCACGAGGGATCAGCGCCACATGTCCCGGCTCCACATGCAGCAGCCCGAACTCGGTGCGCAGGAGCAGCCCGCCGCGCTCCGGCACGATCAGCAGCTCGCCGTCGGCGTCACTGAACACCCGCTCCATCGAGGCGTTGGCGTGATAGAGGTGCACGGCCATGCCGGTGCGCTGCGTCGCGTCGCCGTTGCCGCCGAGCGTCCACAGCCCCGCCAGGAAGTCGGTGCCCGGGGAGGGCTCGGGCAGCGGGTTCCAGCGCAGCCGGTTCGGGTCGGGCACCGTCTCCGTGAAGGGCGCCGTGCGGACGGCGCCGTTGTCGGTGCGGGCGAAGGCCGGGTGCGCGGCCGACGGGTGGATCCGGTACAGCCACGACCGGCGGTTGTGTGCCCTCGGCTCGGTGAACGCCGTACCGCTCAGCTGCTCCGCGTAGAGCCCGAGCGGGGCCCGCTGCGGAGAGTTGCGGCCGTGCGGCAGGGCGCCCGGCACCGCCTCCGAACTGTGCTCGTTGCCGAACCCGGTGAGATACGTCAGCGCCTCGACGGTCTTCCGCCGTGCCTCGGCGGTGATCCGCCCGTCCCCGCTCATGATCGCTCCCTCGTTCCTGATTCCTATGCATCACCGTAGGATTCGCGAAATCCGTGCGCAAGAGGGAGATGCCCGTGCCCACGGAGGCGACCGCGGGATCGCGCCAAGACCACTGGAGTACCGAGAACCAGACTTCAGGGGGATCCGACTGTCAGAGCGGTGCTCTAATCTCCCCGGCATGTCGTGGACGCGCGTATTCCTCACCGCGCTCGCGGCCTGTGTCCTGTTCGGCGCTCTGCTCGTCGGAGCGACGGACTGCGGGTCCGACGAAGCGCGCGAGGACGACGGAGTGAGGCCGTCGCCGGTGGGCAAGGTGCTGGAGGACACGGACGAGGAAGGACGGCACTACCGTGAGATCGACAAGAGGGACGCACCGAAGGTCGATATCGAGATACAGCCCGACGCCGACAGCGACGGCTGGGACGTACGCCTGACCGTCCACGACTTCCGCTTCTCGCCGGCCGGTACGAGGAAGACGGCCGAACCCGGCCGCGGACACGCCCTCCTCCGCCTCGACGGCCGCCCCCTGTCCTTCCTCCGCGGCCCCGACCACCACATCGCGGGCGGCCTCGTGCCGCGCGGCACCCACCAGGTGAGTGTGCGCCTGCACGCCGACGACGACACGGTGTGGGCCGTGGACGGCGAGCCCGTCGGCAGCACGGCGGACATCACCGTGTCCGATCCCGGGCCGACGGAGACGGAGTCCGCGAAGGCACCGGCGACGAGTGGTCCGGGCACGCACAAATGAGTGGCATGAGCACCGAATTTCGTACCGAAGGGCAAGGTTCACCGGACCCCGGCGGAAAGGCATCATGAAGCCCGTGCCCCCTGCGACCTCGCTGCGCCGCGCGCCCGTTCAACGGCGTAGCGCCGAAAGACTCACCCGCATCCTCGACGCCTGCGCCGATCTCCTCGACGAGGTCGGCTACGACGCCCTCAGCACCCGCGCGGTCGCCCTGCGCGCCGGCGTGCCCATAGGCTCCGTCTACCGCTTCTTCGGCAACAAGCGCGCCATGGCCGACGCGCTCGCCCAGCGCAACCTCGACGTCTTCACCGAGCGCGTCACCCTCCGCCTCCATGAGACCGCCGGCGCGGGCGGCTGGCGCGCGGCCATGGACGCGGTCCTCGACGAGTACCTGGCGATGAAACGCACCGCGCCCGGCTTCTCCCTCGTCGACTTCGGCAACCAGATACCCGTCGGCACCCGCGACGCCGAACCCAACACCCGCGTCGCCGACCGCCTCACCGACCTGCTCTCCTCCGTCCTGAACCGCGAACCCGACGAGGACCTGCGCCGCACCTTCCTCATCGCCGTCGAGGCCGCCGACACCCTCGTCCAACTCGCCTTCCGCCTCGACCCGTCCGGCGACGAACGGGTCATAGAGGAGACCCGGGAACTGCTGCGGGCGTATCTGGCACGGTCGCTCGACTGACGGAGAGGCCGGGCGACGGCGTCGCCCGGCCCGCCCGGCGCGGATGCTCGAACGGCGCGCGAATTTCCGACGTGACCCCCGCACCCCCTCCCCAGCGTCCATACCGGTCGGTATGCTCGGCCCGGTCAGTGCGTCACCGTTGCCGCCACCCCCTCCGGGAGGACCCGTGTCCACCACCGCCGACTCCCGAACAGCTCTGCGTATCTGTCCCCTCTGCGAGGCGACCTGCGGGCTCACGCTCACCATCGAGGGGACCCGCGTGACGAGCGCGCGCGGGGACCGCGACGACGTGTTCAGCCAGGGGTTCATCTGCCCGAAGGGCGCCTCGTTCGGGGCCGCCGACGGCGACCCCGACCGGCTGCGGAATCCGCTGGTGCGCAAGGACGGCGAACTGCGCGAGGCCACCTGGGCCGAGGCCTTCGACGCCGTCGCGGCCGGACTGCGGCCGGTCGTCGAGCGGTACGGGCCGCACGCCGTCGGAGCCGTCCTCGGCAACCCGAACGTGCACACCATGGCCGGCGCCCTCTATCCGACCGTGCTGCTCGGGGGCCTCGGCACCCACAGCCTCTTCACCGCGTCCACGCTCGACCAGATGCCCAAGCACGTCTCCAGCGGACTGCTCTACGGCGACGCCAACGCGATCCCCGTGCCCGACCTCGACCGCACCGACCACCTGCTGCTGATCGGCGCCAACCCCCTCGAATCCAACGGCAGCCTGTGCACGGCCCCGGACTTCCCGGGCAAGCTCAAGGCCATCAAGGCGCGCGGCGGCACCCTGACCGTCATCGACCCGCGCTGCACCCGCACCGCCAAGCTCGCCGACCGGCACGTGGCCATCCGCCCCGGCACCGACGCGCTGCTGCTCGCGGCCATGGCGTACGTCCTCTTCGAGGAGGAGCTCACCGACCTCGGGGAGCTCGCAGAGCTGGTGCAGGGGACCGACGAACTCCGCGCGGCCGTGAGGGACTTCACCCCGGAAGCCGCCGCAGAGGCCTGCGACGTCGACGCCGACACGATCCGCGCGCTCGCCCGCGAACTGGCCGCCGCGCCCACCGCCGCCGTATACGGCCGCATCGGCAGTTGCACCGTCCCGCACGGCACCCTGGCCAGCTGGCTGGTCGACATCCTGAACATCCTCACCGGCAACCTCGACCGGCCCGGCGGCGCCCTCTTCCCACAGGCCGCCACCGACCGGACACCCCGCCCCGCCGGACCCGGCCACGGGTTCGCGCTCGGCCGCTGGCACAGCCGCGTGAGCCGTCACCCCGAGGCCAAGGGCGAACTGCCGATGGCCGCGCTCGCCGAGGAGATCGACACCGCGACCGCCGAGGGCGAGCCCATCCGCGCCCTCGTCGTCATCGCCGCCAACCCCGTCCTGTCCGCGCCCGACGGCGACCGACTCGACAAGGCCCTCGGCTCGCTCGACTTCATGGTCAGCGTCGACCCCTACCTCAACGAGACCTCACGGCACGCCCACGTCGTGCTGCCCCCGCCCCCGCCCTCGCAGAGCCCGCACCACGACTTCGCCTTCAATACCCTCGCCGTACGCAACCAGGTCCGCTACACCCGCGCAGCCGTCCCCCTGGAGCCCGGCCGCATGGCCGAGACGGAGATCCTCGCCCGGCTCGTCCTCGCAGCCACCGGCATGCACGGCGCAGACCCCTCCGCCGTCGACGACCTGGTCATCGGGCAGACCCTCGGCAAGGCCGTCAAGGAAGCCCATTCCCCGGCACACGGCCGCGACCCGCGCGAACTCGCCGCCCAGCTCACCGGTGAGACCGGCCCCGAGCGACGCCTCGACATGATGCTGCGCCTCGGCCCGTACGGCGACGGATTCGGCGTACGCCCCGAAGGGCTGACCCTGGAGAAGCTGCTCGACCAGCCCCACGGCATCGACCTCGGACCGCTCCAGCCGCGCCTCCCGCAGCCCCTCAAGACCCGCAGCGGACTCGTGGAGCTGCTTCCACAGCCGCTCGCCGACGACCTCCCGCGCCTGCGCGACGCACTGCGCCGGCGCCCCGAGGGGCTCGTCCTCGTCGGCCGCCGGCACCTCCGCTCCAACAACAGCTGGATGCACAACATCCCCGCCCTCACCGGCGGCACCAACCGCTGCACCCTGCACATCCACCCCGACGACGCCGACCGCCTCGGTGTCACCGACGGTGCGCCGGTGCGGGTGAAGGGCGCCGGGGGAGAGGTCGTCGCTCCCGCCGAGATCACCGACGCCGTACGGCGCGGAGTCGTGAGCCTGCCGCACGGCTGGGGACACGACCGTCCCGGCACCCGCACGACCCACGCCGCCGAGAACCCCGGAGTCAACGTCAACCAGCTCCTCGACGGCAGCCTGCTCGACCCGCTGTCCGGCACGGCCGTACTCAATGGCGTACCCATCGATATCGCGCCAACAGGCACAACGCCCTGACCTGTAGTTTTGCGCTTATTGCTCGCGTGTCAACATCTTGTTAAGCCTTGCGTGGCCGCCCTAACGTCACTCGAACCGCTGTCCCTGGTGGAAGTTCAAGGGCGAACGTTAGGTATCCACTCATGCTGACCATCCTCGGCTTCACCATGATCGCGACCTTCCTGGTCCTGATCATGATGAAGAAGATGTCGCCGATCGCGGCGCTCGTACTGATCCCGGCACTCTTCTGCGTGTTCGTCGGAAAGGGCGCGCAGCTCGGCGACTACGTCATCGAAGGGGTGGGCACCCTCGCGCCCACCGCCGCGATGCTCATGTTCGCCATCGTGTACTTCGGCGTCATGATCGACGTCGGCCTCTTCGACCCGATCGTCCGAGGCATCCTCAAGTTCTGCAAGGCCGACCCGCTGCGCATCGTCGTCGGCACGGCCCTGCTCGCCGCGATCGTCTCGCTCGACGGCGACGGCTCGACGACCTTCATGATCACGGTCTCGGCGATGTACCCGCTGTACAAGCGCCTCAAGATGAGCCTCGTCGTGATGACCGGCGTCGCAGCCACCGCCAACGGCGTCATGAACACGCTGCCCTGGGGCGGCCCGACCGCCCGCGCCGCCACCGCGCTCAAGCTCGACGCCGGCGACATCTTCGTCCCGATGATCCCGGCGCTCGCCGTCGGCCTGGTCGCCGTGATCGCCCTCTCGTACGTCCTCGGCCTCCGCGAGCGCAAGCGCCTCGGCGTGCTGAGCCTGACCGACGTACTGACGGACGAGAAGCAGCTGGTCGAGGAGCCCGAGACCGAGACGGTGCTGGTCGGCGCCGGTGCCGCCGCCGGTGGCCCGGGTGACGGCAAGGTGCGCATGACCAAGACCACCGGCGGCGCGGGCTCCGGCACCGACGCCTCCGACGACGAGGAGGAGGACGACGTCCGCCTCCAGGGCCTCGACCCGAACCGTCCGACGCTGCGCCCCAAGCTGTACTGGTTCAACGCGCTGCTCACGGCGACGCTCCTGACCGCCATGATCATGGAACTGCTGCCGATCCCGGTCCTGTTCGTGCTCGCCGCAGCGCTCGCCCTCACGGTCAACTTCCCGCACATCCCCGACCAGAAGGCCCGCCTCGCCGCCCACGCCGACAACGTCCTCAACGTCTCCGGCATGGTCTTCGCCGCCGCCGTCTTCACCGGCGTCCTCCAGGGCACCGGCATGGTCGACTCCATGGCCAAGTGGCTCGTCGACGGCATCCCCGACGGCATGGGCCCGCACATGGCCCTCGTCACCGGCGTCCTCAGCCTCCCGCTCACCTACTTCATGTCGAACGACGGCTTCTACTTCGGTGTCCTGCCGGTCCTCGCCGAGGCGGGCGCGGCCCACGGCGTCTCCCCGCTGGAGATCGCCCGCGCCTCGCTCGTCGGCCAGCCGCTGCACATGTCGAGCCCGCTCGTCCCGGCCGTGTACGTCCTGGTCGGCATGGCCAAGGTCGAGTTCGGCGACCACACCAAGTTCGTCGTCAAGTGGGCCGCCCTCACCTCCCTCGTCGTACTCGGCGCCGGAATCCTGTTCGGCATCATCTGAGCCTCGGCTCATGGGAGTCCGGCCCCGGCCGGGCCCACCCCGTTCGTCCGATCCACCTGATCCATCTGATCCGTCCGTCCATCCGTCCATCCGTCCAACGGAGGGTGTCACTGTGAGGCCCGGTGGGAACCGCGGCTGGCTGCTCCGCCTCGTCATCGCCTTCAGCTTCGCGCAGGGGGCGGTGTCGATGGCACGGCCCGCCGTCTCCTACCGGGCCCTCGCGCTGGGCGCCGACGAGCGCGCGATCGGTGTCATCGCCGGCGTCTACGCGCTGCTGCCACTGTTCGCCGCCGTACCGCTGGGCCGCCGGACCGACCACGGCCGGTGCGCCCCGCTGCTCCCGGCCGGCGTCGTCCTCATAGCCGGGGGCTGCGCCCTCAGCGGTACGGCGAACTCCCTTGCCGCGATGGCGGCCTGGAGCGGGGTGATGGGCCTCGGACACCTCTCCTTCGTGATCGGCGCCCAGTCGATCGTGGCCCGCCAGTCCGCACCGCACGACCAGGACCGCAACTTCGGCCACTTCACCATCGGTGCCTCGCTCGGCCAGCTCGTCGGGCCGATCGCCGCGGGCGCCCTGATCGGCGGCCCCGACATGGCGGGCACCAGCGCCCTCGCCCTGCTGGTCGCGGGCGCCGTCGCAGCGGTCTCGTTCGTCTCGCTGTGGCGCACAGAGCACCGAGACCGGCCCAAGTCCCGTACCGGACGCGGCGATCGCGTCCCCGTGCACCGCATACTGCGCACCCGGGGCGTACCCGCCGGCATCTTCATCAGCCTCGCGGTGCTCTCCGCGACGGACATCCTCACCGCGTATCTGCCGGTGGTCGGCGAGCACCGCGGTATCGCGCCCTCCGTGATCGGCCTGCTGCTCAGCCTGCGCGCGGCGGCGACCATAGCCTGCCGCCTGGTCATGACACCCATGCTGCGGCTCCTCGGCCGGGCCGCGCTGCTCACCACGACCTGTCTGCTGGGGGCCCTCCTGTGCGCCGGGATCGCGCTGCCCGTACCGGTCTGGGGCCTCGCCGTGATCCTCGCCCTGCTCGGCTTCTGTCTGGGCGTCGGCCAGCCCCTGTCCATGACCACGGTCGTCCAGGCCGCCCCCGACGAGGCCCGCTCCACCGCCCTCGCCCTGCGCCTGACCGGCAACCGGCTCGGCCAGGTCGCCGCGCCCGCCGCCGCCGGCCTGGTCGCCGGAGTCGCCGGCGTGGCCGCGCCGTTCGTGATGCTCGGAGCGCTGCTGCTGATCGCCTCGGGGCTCGGACTGCGACAGGGGCGTACGGGCGCGGCCGAGCCGGAGCCGACGGAACGTAGGGGACGTACGCCATCCGCACCGGAGCCCGAGAGACACTGAACAGGCCTCTTTCGCACCGGAGTTGGCCGAACGGGCGGGTTTCACGGGGAGGGCCCTCCACAAGGCCCGCCCGATTCCGCCGCAAGTCTTCCCCGGGATGTGTGCGGTCCGTTAGCTTCCGTGACTCATAGGTCTCGTACGACCCGCGAGACCTCCGATCGCGGAGCAACAGCGCCCTGTGAGCCCCCGGGGGTCACGTCCCATGTCACGCGCCATCTCCCTTCGACAGGTCAGCAAGTCCTACACACGCGGTGTCTCTGTGGTGGAGAGGTTGTCGCTCGACGTCGCGCCCGGCGAGTTCCTGGTGCTGCTCGGGCCGTCCGGCTGCGGCAAGTCGACCGTGCTGAGGATGATCGCCGGCCTCACGGACCCCACCGAGGGGCAGGTGCGGCTCGACGGCGCGTACGCCAACCATCTGGAGCCCGCCGACCGGGACATGGCGATGATCTTCCAGAACTTCGCGCTCTACCCGACCATGAACGGCCGCGACAACATCGGCTTCCCGCTGCGCATCGAGACGCCCGGCCAGGACCCGCGCTCGCGCGTCGACGCCACGGCCAAGATGCTCGGCATCGAGGACCTCCTCGACCGCTTCCCCCACCAGCTCTCCGGCGGCGAACGCCAGCGCGTCGCGATGGGCCGGGCGATCGCACGGCACCCCTCCGCGTTCCTGATGGACGAGCCGCTCGCCAACCTGGACGCCAAGCTCCGCAACCGTCTGCGCGCCGAAATCGCCCGCCTCACCCGGGGGCTGGGCGTCACCACGGTGTACGTGACCCACGACCAGGCGGAGGCGATGTCCCTCGGCGACCGGGTCGCCGTCCTGCGCGGCGGTGTCCTCCAGCAGGTCGGCACCCCGCGCACGGTTTACGCGCTGCCCGAGAACGTCTTCGTCGCCGCCTTCATCGGCACCCCGCGCATCAGCCTCCTGCGCGGTGTCGTCCTCGCCCCGCTCGACGGCGCCATGTCGATCGGCCTCGGCCGCCAGGCCCTCGTCCTGCCCGAACCCCTGTGCCTGGACCACCGGTTGCTCCGCGTGCACCAGGGCCACGAGGTCATCGTGGGCCTGCGCTCCGAGGCCGTACGCATCGCCAAGCCGGCGGAGGCCAGGCCCGGCGAGGTGGCGATCAGCGGACTCGTCGAGCACGTGGAGTTCCAGGGACACGAGGTGCTCGTCCACTTCAACACCGGCTCGCAGCCCGCCGTCGTGCCCGACCTGGAGGCACCGCGCCCCATGCCCCGGCCGCCGCGCGGCCGCCGTCCCGTGGGCGGGGTCCTCGGCCGCCTGAGAGGTCG
>NZ_JAPWHT010000012.1:0-55493 GCF_027270795.1 Streptomyces sp. ActVer | reverse complement strand
ACCGGCGCGAGCATGTCCGCCCAGCGCGCGGCGGTGTCCCCGGCCCCGCGCCAGGCGTGCGGCACGCCCGTCGGCAGCAGCCCGTAGTCGCCTTCTTCGAGGAGGTACGAGCCCTCGGGCGTATCGAGGATCACGGTCCCGGCGAGCAGGTGGAAGGACTCCTCGTACGAGTGGACGTGGGCCCCGATCGCCCCGTCCGGCGTCAGTTCGCACACGCCGAAGCCCGTGTGCACGGAGCCGTCCTCCTCATCGACCACGGTCCGCCGTGTGAATCCCGTGCTCCCGTACGGCAGTTGGGGCGGGACGGCGAACGTGGCGTCCGCCGCCCGCCGGATCACGTGGTGCGTCATGCCTGCTGCTTCCCACGTGCCTCGACCGCTGCCGCGAGGCGGTCGCGGGACTCCTCGACCAGGCGCCGCGCCCGCCCGACGTCGGCGAGCAGCCTGCCGTCGCGCTTGCGGACGACTCCGTCGACGATGACGGTCTCGACGTTGGACACGTCCGCGCTCAGCGTCACGGCGGCCACCGGGTCGATGAGCGGAGCGACGTTGAGGGCGGTCGCGTCGATGGCGACGACGTCGGCGCGCTTGCCGGGGGTCAGTGAACCGGTGCGGTGCTCAAGTCCCGCGACATGCGCGCCGTTGACCGTCGCGATCTCCAGCATCTGACGTGCCGTCAACATCGTTTCGGGGACCGGGATGTCGGCCTGCCAGCACTCGGCGTTCACCCGTGCCCGCTCGGCGCCGAAGGCCGCGCGGATCTGGGTGAACATGTCGCCGGGCACGGTGGTGACGACGTCGATGCTCAGGGAGGGCCGCAGCCCGTGCTCGATGGCCTTCATCACGGGTGGCCAGCCGTGCCCCATCTGGGTCTCCACCTGCGGTGCGATGGAGACCGTGCCGCCGCTGTCGGCGACCATCCGCCACTCCTCCTCGCTGAAGTAGCAGCAGTGCACATAGGTGGTGTCGGAGCCGAGCAGCCCCAGCTCGTGCAGTTGCTTGACCATCCCGAAGCGGCCCGCCAGCCGTCCCATGCCGACGTGCACGGTGATGGGGATGCCCAGTTCGCGTGCGAGGCGCCATTCGGCCTCGACGACGTCGTTGATGCAGAAGCCGGGGCCACGGGTGGCGAGGCCCATGGTCAACAGCCCGTCGTCCGACGCGAAGTGACGGTCCCTCACCCTGCGTACGTCGTCCCCGGGAATCGAGATCTTGCTCTCGTACCAGTAGTCGGCGAGCGAGGTGTTGGCGCTGCCGTACGCGTACTGGGCGCGGATGCCGGTCTCGCCGAGTGCCTGGACCGCGGCGTCCGGATGCTCGGGGGTGTTGTTGATGTGGGACCAGTCGACGAGGGTGGTGATCCCGGCGTTCAGGCACTCCAGCGAGCCCGCCAGGTTGCCCGCGTACACGTCCTCGGGTGTGTAGACGGGCGCGAAGGTGTCGAGGACCTCCACGAAGTAGTCGTCGAGGGTGGCGTTGGGCGCGCAGCCGCGGATGGGCGCCTCCCAGGTGTGTCGGTGGGTGTCGACGAAGCCGGGCACGAGGATGCGGCCCGTCATGTCGAGCACCTCGGCGTCCGCGCTGATGTCGCGGTCGACCGCCACGATCTTCCCGTCCTCGATGAGGACGTCACCGCCGGGCAGGTCCCCGATGTCGGGGTCCATCGAGATCACGTGGCCCGAGCGCAGGAGCATCCGATTCGTCATCGCCCTACTCGCCTCTCTCCTTGCCGAGTTCAGTACGCGGTGAGGTCGCGGACCTTGGTCACGACCTTGTCGACGGTGGGGATCACCTGCTCTTCGAGCGCGTCCGCGAAGGGCAGGGGTACGCATTCGGCGGCGACCCGGCGCACGGGCGCGTCGAGGAGGCCGAATCCCTCGTCGGCGACGACCGACACGAGCGTGCCGCCCCAGCCGCCCTGGTACGGGTTCTCCTCGACGGTCACGAGCCGCGAGGTCCTCGCGAGGGAGTCGAGCACGGTCCGGGTGTCGAGCGGCACCAGACAGCGCAGGTCGATCACCTCCGCCTCGATGCCCTCCTCCGCGAGCCGGTCGGCGGCGGCGAGCGCCACCGGCACCATCGAGGCGAGGGCCACGAGCGTGATGTCGGCGCCCTCGCGCACAACGGCCGCCCGCCCCAGTTCGACGACGTGGTCCGGCGGCGCGGGCGCTCCCTTGGTCGCGAGGAGTCCCTTGTGCTCGAAGAAGACCACGGGGTCGTCGCTGCGGATGGCGGCCGCCATCATGCCGACCACGTCGGCGGGTGTCGCCGGTGCCGCGATCTTCAGCCCGGGGACGGTCAGCGCCCAGTTCTCGGTGGCCTGCGAGTGCTGCGCGCCGAAGCCGAGTCCGCCGCCGTTGGCCGTACGCACCACGAGCGGGACGGTCACCTGACCGCCCGTCATGTACCGCACCTTGGGTATCTCGTTGGCGAGGTAGTCCCAGCAACAGGCGAGGAAGTCGGAGAACATGATCTCGGCGACGGGTCGCATGCCGGTCATCGCGGCGCCCATCGCGGCCCCGACGATGGCCTGTTCGGAGATCGGCGTGTCCCACACCCGCCCGGACCCGAACTCCTCGTGCAGTCCGCCGGTCGTCTTGAACACCCCGCCGGCCGCGCCGATGTCCTCGCCCAGGCACACCACCGTCGGATCGCGCCGCATCTCCCGCGCGATGCCCTCGGCGACCGCCTGCCGGTAGGTGATCACGTCCGCCACGCCGCACCTCCGTCGGCCCACACGTCGGTCAGCGCCTCCCGGGGATCGGGCCCGGGCGCGTTCTTGGCGGCCTCGATTGCCGCCTGTACGAGGCCGGTTGCGCGCCCGTCGGCCTCGGTGACCGTGTCGGCAGGCACCCCGAGTTCGGCGAGGCGGCCGCGTGCCACGTCCAGCGGGTCGTGCTTGAGCCAGCGCTCGACCTCCTCCGCCGGGCGGTACGTCGCCGGGTCTGCGCGGCTGTGGCCGAAGTGCCGGTAGGTCTGCGCCTCCAGCAGGCTGGGCCCGTCTCCTGCCCGGGCCCGACCCGCGAGCCGGGCCACCGCCTCCTGGACGGCGACCACGTCGTTGCCGTCGACGATTTCGCCGGGGATGCCGTAGGCGGGTGCCCGGTCGGCGGCGGGGTTGGCCACCGCGGTCACGTCGGCGATCGGGGTGTATTCCATGTAGAGGTTGTTCTCGCAGACGAACAGCACGGGCAGTTTCCATACGGCGGCGAGGTTGAGCGCCTCGTGGAAGGCTCCGATGTTGGTCGCGCCGTCGCCGAAGAAGGCCACGGCGATCTGTTCGGTGCCCCGCAGCCGGGCCGACCAGGCGGCGCCGACCGCCATCGGGAGGTGGGCGCCGACGATCGCGTACGAACCGAGCATGTTCCGCGATGCCTTGGTCAGGTGCATCGAGCCACCTTTGGCCTTGCACAGTCCGGTGGCGCGGCTCATGAGTTCGGCCAGGCACTCCTCGGGGGTCGCGCCGCGGGCCAGCGCGTGGTGGTGGCCGCGGTAGGTGGCGAAGACGTAGTCGTCGTCGCGCAGGGCCGCGCTCGCGCCGACGGCGATGGCCTCGTGTCCGGCGGCGAGGTGGGTGGTTCCCTTGACGAGGCCGGACATGAACAGGTCGTGGGCGGCCTTCTCCGTACGCCGGATGACGGCCATCTGCTCGTACAGCGCGAGGAGTTGGGCCGCGTCCGGGCCTGCGGCCTCCCGCTGGAGGGCTTCCGGCCGAGGGGGCTCCGGCCGGGAGGCGTCCGGGTGAGGGGCGTGCGTCATCGTTCCCCCCTGCCCTCACGGGTGTTGAGGTGGGACTGGGACTCGCGGCGGGTGTTGAGCTCGCCGCCGACGGTCCAGTACTTGCGGCCCGCGACGAGGAGTTCCTCGGCGGGGAACTTGGTGATCACCTCGCACCCGTCGGCCGTGACGACGAGTTCCTCCTCGATGCGCGCCGCCGACCAGCCGTCCGCCGCCGGCCAGTAGGTCTCCAGGGCGAACACCATGCCCTCTTCGAGGACTTCGGGGTGGTCGAGCGAGACGAGGCGGCTGAAGATCGGCTTCTCCCAGATGGACAGGCCCACCCCGTGCCCGTACTGCAGCGCGAAGGCGGCCGTCTCGTCCGGGAAGCCGAACTCCTCGGCCCGCGGCCAGACTTGGACGATGTCGGCGGTCGTGGCACCCGGCCGGACCAGAGAGATGGCCTCGTCCATGTAGGCGCGGCAGCGGGTGTACGCGTCACGCTGGGCGGGTGAGGCGCTGCCGACGGCGAACGTGCGGTAGTAGCAGGTGCGGTAGCCGAGGTGGCTGTGCAGGATGTCGAAGAAGGCGGGGTCGCCAGGGCGGATCAGCCGGTCGCTGTAGACGTGCGGATGCGGTGAACAGCGCTCGCCCGAGATGGCGTTGACGCCCTCGACGTACTCGCTGCCGAGGTCGTAGAGGACCTTGCTGACGAGTCCGACGCACTCGTTCTCGCGTATGCCCGGCCGCAGGCGGGCGTACAGCTCCTCGTAGGCGGCGTCGACCATCGAGCACGCCTGGGTGAGCAGGGAGATCTCGTCGGGTGTCTTGACGCGACGGGCCTCCAGGAAGACCTGCTGGCCGTCGACGACGTCGATGCCCTGTTCCTTGAGGCCATGCAGGACGGGCATCTCGGCGAGGTCGACGCCCAACGGCTCGCCCGCCAGCCCGTGTTCGCGCAGTTCCGCCGCCACCTTCGCCGCGACGTCCGCGCCGATGCCGGCGTCCGGGTGAAAGGCCCCACGGAGGGTGGAGATGCCGGCGCGGGCGCCGGTGGGCGGGCCTTCCTTGCCTTCGCTGTAGTCGAGCCAGGGGTTGTAGAGCTGGTGGTGGCGGGCGGCCGAGCCGAAGTCCCAGACGATCGGTTCGCCGCCACGGACGAGCAGCGCGAAGCGGATCAGTTTGTCCATCGCCCAGGTGCCGATGTGGGTGGACGACATGTAGCGGATGTTGGCGAAGTCGAAGCTGAGCAGCGCTCCCAGCTCGGAGCGGTTCAGTGCCTCGTGGAGCCGGGCCAGCCGCTGCCCGCGCAGCCGGTCGAGGTCGATGCGCTGTTCCCAGTCGACGGCGTTCGGTCCGAATGTGCGGATTGCCATGACGACCACCACCCTCATTCGGAGTGAACGACCGTCCGGGGAAAGTGTCAACCCATACTGAACACGAACCAGACCCCGACAGCCGGTTCGCTGCCGTCGTTGCGATACCGGTGCGGGGTCGTCGACTCGAAGCAGACCGCGTCGCCCGGCCGGATCACGTACTCCTCGAAACCGAGCGTGAGGACCAGTTCGCCGAAGGTCAGATAGCCGTACTCCGTCCCGGGGTGCCGCATCAGGCCTCCCGCGCTGGAGGATGTCCCGCCGGGGCGGTAGGTCACGCGCAGGAAGTCGACGTCCGCTCCCGGAACATGGCCGAGACGCTCCCACACAACACCCGAGTCTAGCTCCAGCACCTCCCGCTCACCACCTCCGACCAGCGGTCCGATCCTGCGGCCGGGGTCGGCGGCGAAGGCGGCGAGGGCGTGCAGCACGGTGTCGGGCGGTGCGCCCACGACCGCGGTCGCCGGGGTTCGGGCGGTCTCACCCTCCGCGTCGAAGAGCGACTCGACCGGGATGGAGAGCGCGGTGGTGATCGCGTACAGGGTGCTCACCGAGGGCTGGCTCTTGCCGGTCTCGATCTGGGAGATCAGGCTCGCGGAGACCCCGATCTCCCGCGCGAGGCCGCGCAGGCTCATCCCCCGCGCCGTACGAACCTGCCGGATGCGCGCGCCGACGGGCGGCACGACCACAGGGGACACGGACGGCTCCTTCCGCAGATACGTTCACACTCATTGAACAGCGCGGCCGGAGGAATCGGGAGCGTTGCGCGAAAACGGCGTACGCCGACTACGCCACGACACCGTCCATGGCCCTGGCGCAGATCAGCCGGAGCCGCGCACGACCGCGGGTGAACGCGCCCTCGGCCGCCTTGACCGAGATCTGGTGGATGCGGGCGAATTCCAGAGTGGAGATGCCATGGGCGCGAGCGAGCACGACCTGCCGCTCGCGGCCCCGCAGGAGGTACACCTGGCGGAGCAGCCAGCGCCCGAAGTCCCTGTCGCACACGCCCTCGTCCGGGGTCTCGGGCGTACGGACATCGGCGGTGCGGGGCAGCAGCAGCCGGCTCCGCTCCTGTTCGCGGTGGCTGTCGGCGCAGAGGCGCAGGGCCACCGAGGTCAGAAAGAGGCCGATGCGCTCCCGGTCCAGATCGCCGCAGGCGGCCGCCCTCAGCATCGCCTCCTGTACGCAGTCCTCCGCGTCCTGCGCGTTCGGAAGCCGCCGACGGACGAGTCTCATCAGCCGCTCCCGGTGGCCGGCGATCACCTCCCAGGACAGGGCCCTTCGTAATTCCTCCTGGGATTCATGGAGTTCCCGGTCGCCGAACCCGGACCCACCTGAAGTCTCCGCCCAATTGCCGTGAACCATGACCCCGGTCTGTCCGAGCAGGGAGAGCGAAAAACCAGGGGCCTTCGCCTTTCATTCGTCCGCATGAAGAACGGACGATCACATTCCGAGGCCTCGGGAACCGTGCTCCGGTTCTTCGGTGAGGAGCGCGAAATCAGTTATGACAGGGAGGAGTTGACCGGTCAGCCACAGTGGAAGCTGGTCCCGCCGGTGCGGGTCTCCGGGGATGCCGCGTGCGCCCAGGGGCACGGTCCAGAGGCTGTTCTCGCGGCGGGCGAGGTCCCAGACGTACCGGGCGGACGGTCCTCGGGAGCTGAGATCGGTCAGGCCTGGCGTGCTCGACGTGGCCAGCACGCAGTCGTGGTCCCCAGCGAGGCCGGGCCACTCCTCGCCCTCGGCAGCGGGCAGGATCCGGGAGGGGGCGAGCCGGTGCAGTTCGCCCCAGGTGACGGGCTCCAGGAGTGCCGTCTCCTCCAGAGCCGCCCGGACGACCGCCTCGCCGTCCAGCCCCGGGAGCAGCTCGGTGGCCAGCAGGTTCTCCAGCGCGGAAGCAACCTTCGCGGTGAGGTTCAACCATGGCTCGAACACCACGGGATACGGCAGGGGCGGCACGGCGAGACTATTCAACTCCGGTGCTGCCGCGACTCGTTGTACGACCGCGGAGCGCAGCCGCGCGAAGTCCGCGGCGGCGGTGCTGTCGGCGTCCATGCGCCGGTTCCAGTCCAGCAGCCGCGCCCTCAGCAGTTCCGCCTCGGGGCTGAGTCCGTCGAGCCGTGCCACTCGCTCCAACAGGGGTGTGGCGGCCGCGAGTTGGGTGTCCATGTGGATGGGGGCCATCTCGTGGGGCGCCCACTGCCGTGACGCGCGCAGCAGGCCGTCGATACGGTCGGCGCGGTACGGCGGTGCGAACTCCGTGCCCAACGGCGCAGCGAGGCCACGCTCGTTGGCCATCACCGCGATGCCGTCCACCTCGGCGCGAGGTGTGTCGTGACGGCCCTGCCACTCGTGCCCGCCGCGCCAGGCGGGCACGACCCGCAGCCCGTTCCCCCGGTGCCGTACGGGCACGTATCCGGCAACCCGGTGCAGCAGCCCGCCGGACGTGTCCGCGGCGTGCACGACGTTCACCGGCTCGATCCACCGGTCGAGCGCCCGGTCCACGTCCGCGACCGTACGCGCCCGGAGGAGGGCCGGGAGCACGTCGAACCCCAGGTCCTCGGTGACGCGGGGCGGGTAGCGGAGGCTGATGCCTTCGGAGAGCGCGGTGGGTCCCGAGTCACCCTCGGCCCCCTCGGCGGGTCCGTCGATGACGACCGGCCCGCGCTCCGTCTCGATCACGTCGATCTCGACGGGGTCGGCGCCCGCGACCCGGATGGTCTCCCGGTGATGGGCGGCCGGCCGCCACCCCTCGGGCCCCAGCGCCTCGATGCCGTCATCCGATGTGCGCAGTTGCTCCCGGTAGAGGTCGTGGTAGTCGGACATGGCGTTGGTGATGGCCCAGGCCACGGTCCCGGTGTGGCCGAAGTGCGCGATGCCGGGCACCCCGGGCACGGCGAAGCCGACGACGTCGTACTCCGGGCACAAGAGGTGGATCTGCTGGTAGAAGCCCGGGTCCTGGATGAAGCGGTGGGGGTCGCCGGCGATGAGCGCGGCTCCGGACGCGGTGCGGTCGCCCGCGACCATCCAGCCGTTGGAGCCCGAGGTGGCGGGGCCGTCCGCCGCGAAGAGTTCGAGGGCCCCGTCGCCGAGTCGGCGCGCGACCTCCTCGCGCCACAGCTTGGTCGGGAATCCGGCGAAGAGGATGTGATGGGCGAGCCAGACGCCGAGGGGCGTCCACTTCTGCCAGGTCCCCGGGGCCAGCCCCGTGGCCGCGAACTCCGGTGCGTCGGCCGCTCCCCGCTCAAGGCCGGCGTTCACCCCGTCGACGTACGCCGACACCCAGGCCGCCGTCCCCTCCTCCAGCGTCTCGAAGCAGCGCCGGGCCGTGTCGTCGAGCCGGGCCCGGCGGACGAAACGGTCCCAGGGGACGGCGGCCGCCCCGAGGAAGGAGGCCGTGGTGCCCTGCGAGCGATGCCTTTCGGCCTCGATCTGCCAGGCCCGGTCGCGCGCCGCGTTCTTCCCCTGGGCGAAGGCCAGTTGCAGCGGGTCGGAGGCACGGAGATGCGGGATGCCCCAGGCGTCCCGGTACGTACGGCTCGCCATGATCCTCGCTCCTCGAACTCCTGGTAACTGGGCCGAACCGGCCACCTGACGATCCACCACTCATCAAGTTAGCTTAGGCTAAGCTAACTTCCCTCAATCGGACTCGGCGCACACGCCATCAGGGAGGAGTCCGCCCATGGGCTTGCCGGTCATCAACTCCTATCCCATGCCCGACCGTTCCGCGGTGCCCCCGTCGGGCCCGCCCTGGACGATCGATCCGGCACGGGCCGCGCTGTTGATCCACGACATGCAGAACCACTTCGTCCAGGCCTTCCCGCCGGACTGCTCGCCCGTCATGGAGCTGCTCGACAACAGCGCCACCCTGCGCGAGCTCGCGGGGACGCTCGGCATGCCGGTGGTGTTCAGCGCCGAGCCGGCCGCCCAACGCCCGGGCCAGCGAGGGCTGATGACCGACATCTGGGGCCCGGGCATCGGCCAGGAACCCGGCGACGACGCGGCGATCGTCGCGGAACTCACGCCCAGGGTGGGAGAACACGTGCTGGTGAACGTCCGCCACAACGCCTTCCTCCGCAGCCATCTGGGCCGGCTGCTGCGCTCCGAGGGGCGCGACCAGCTGATCCTCTGCGGAGTGCGGGCACATCTCGGCATATTGCTGACGGCCGCGGACGCCTTCATGAACGACATCCAGCCGTTCGTCGTGGCCGACGCGGTGGCCGACTTCTCCGCCGAGGACCACTCCATGGCACTGCGGTGGATCGGACGCACCAGCGTCGTGTGCACCACCGACCAGCTGATCCGCCAGCTCCTGCACGGCAGGGCGGCACAGAGCATGTGACACCTTCGCCCTCGCCGAAGCGCGGGTCGTTCACGAGCAGGGGCGACCCGGATAGTCGTCGCTCTCCGGTACGCCCGCCTCGCGCATCCTGCGCACGACCTCCTGCCGGACACGCTCGTCGTCGATGTCCACCAGGCCGTTGGCGTCCCGGTCGAACACCAGGATGTCCCCGGCGGTGTCCCAGAGCACCCACCGGTGCGGGTACGGCGACCCCTGCCACAGGTGTGCGTACCGGGTGTTGTCGTTGTCCGTCCGCGTGCTCACGACGCGGCCTCCTCGGTCTCACGGCCGCCGACGAACGTCGCGACCACCTCGATGTCGCCGATGCGCGAGACGTCGACACTCCTCGGATCGTCGCCCAGGACGACCAGGTCGGCGCGTTTCCCGGGGGTCAGACTCCCCGCGCTGTCCTCCCAGTGGCAGGCGAAGGCGCCGGCCACGGTGTACGCGCGCAGGGCCTCGTCGACCGTGATGCCCTCGTCCGGGCCGATCACCTGACCCGACTCGGACGCGCGCTCGACCATGAACTGCACGGCCCTGAGCGGCGATCCGTCCGCGACGGGCCGGTCGGAGCTGCCCACGAGCGTGATCCCGTGCTCCAGGAAACCCCTCCCCCGGTACAGCCAGGGCGCCCGCTCCTCCCCCATGATCGCCGCGTAGTCGTCGCCGAAGTACCGCAGGAAGTTCGGCTGGATCACGGCCGTCACGCCCAGCCGCGCGAATCGGTCCAACTGGTCGGGCCGGATGAGGCCCGCGTGCTCGATGCGGTGCCGGGCGCCCGGGCGGGGTCGGATCCGCTGCGCTCGCTCCAGGGCGTCCAGGGCGACATCGGCCGCCCGGTCGCCGATGGCGTGCACGGCGAGCTGCCAGCCCGCGAGATGGCCGTCGACGATGGTGTCGGCGACGGTCTCGGGGTCGTCCTGCAACTGGCCCGTGTGATCGAGCCCTTGGTACGGGCCGGTCAGCGCGGCGGTACGGGCCATCATGCCGCCGTCGGTGTAGATCTTCAGCGCGCCCACGGAGAGCCGCTCGTCGCCGAACCCGGTGCGCAGACCGAGGTCGAGGGCGCGGGGAATGCCGTCGCCCTCGTGCGCGGTGACGGGGCGCAGCCGGTCCGCGGACACCATGAGCTGCACCCTGAGCGGCAACTTGCCCTGTTCCTGAGCGAGTTGATAGGCACCGAGCTCGACCGGGCTGTGCCCGAACAGCGCGCCCCCGATGCCCGCCTCCGCACAGGCCGTCACCCCCTCGGCCAGACAGGTCCGGGCGGCCAGCCCGATCGCGTCGGCCAACTCCTGCTGGGAGTACGGCAGTCGAAGCGCACGGGCGGCCCCCATGGCACCCTCGGCCAGGAAGCCCTCCTCATGCGGGAGTTCGGCGGGCAGCAGGTCCAGGACGGCCGTGTTGACCATGCAGCCGTGTCCGGAGTCGTGCATCATGAAGACTTTTCGCCCGGCGCCGACCTTGTCCAGCTCGGCGGCGGTCAGATGGCGGCCCAGGCCGCGCTGGTCGTACCCCGCGAGATCCGCCCAGCCCCCTTCCGGCGTACGGGCCACCGCCTCGGCCACGGCGGCGAGCACGTCCTCGACGGAGGCGCACGGGGCGACGCTCGGTGTGCCCGCCTTGAAGCCGGTCCAGGCCAGGTGCACATGGCTGTCGATGAACCCGGGCAGCACGGTGGCGCCCTGGAGGTCGATCACCTCGCGGGCCGGCAGGGAGGTCACGGCTGCGTCCAGGCCCACGATCCGGCCCCGCCAGATGCCCAGGTCGTGAGCGACGGGGTGGTCCGGATCCACGGTGAGGAAGCGGGCGTTCGTCAGTCTGGTGCAGAGCATCAGCGGTGTCCCCCCGGAGTGGTCGGCAGGGTCACACGTCCCTGGCCGTCGCGAGGGACCGGGGGCGCAGATCGGTCCAGTGCGCCTCGATGAAGTCCAGGCACGCCTCCCGGGTGTTCTCGTCGAAGGCGACCGTCCACCCCCCGGGCACCTCGGCGAAGGACGGCCAGAGCGAGTGCTGGCCCTCGTCGTTCACCAGAACCAGGAAGCGGCCTTCGGTGTCGTCGAAAGGGTTGGTGCTCATGTTCGGTGGCCCTTTCAGGAAGCGCATCAGGGATGGAGCCCGGGTGGAATCGGGGATGGAGAGGAATGCCATGATTAGGTTAGGCTCGCCTAATTAGAAGCGAGCTTATCCTTCTCCCCTTCCCTCTCACAAGGAGACGTTCATGCGCCTGGTGATCGAACGGGTCCGGCCATGACCGATGCCGTTCCCGGCCTCGCGGCCGACAGGGAGAACGCCTTCGTCGCGTTCGGACTCCCCGGCAAACCAGGCACCGACGAGTTCTGGGCGGCGGCGGGGACACCCGCGTCCGTACCTGCCGACGGCGGCGGTTGGGTGACCTTGTTCCTGTGGCGCGGCTCTCCGGCGAGCATCGAGTTCGAGAGCTGGTCGGAGCCGGTGCCCCTGCGCCAGTGGGGCGACACGGACTGCTGGTACGCCGAGGTGCCCATGCCCGCGCGGCTGCGGGTGACCTACCGGTTCCTCGCGGGCGACGAGGCGTACGCCGACCCGTTCAACCCGGTCGGTGCGGGCGGCGACCGGTCCATCGCCGCGACCCCGGACGCCCCGGCCCAGCCGCACTGGCCCGTCGTCGGCACCGATGTCGTACTGCCCCTCCCGCTCACCCGGCTCCGCTGGACCAGTGAACGGCTCGGCGGGCGGCGCACCGTACGGGTCCATCCGGTGGGCGGCGGCGGACCGGTGGTCCTGCTGCTCGACGGGGACGACTGGCTGTACCTGCACCCGGCCATGACCGCGTTCGACTCGGCCGTCTCCAGTGGTGAGATGCCCCCCGTCACCCTCGTCTTCCTTCCGAGCAAGGACAGGGCGGCCGAGTTCGCGTGCAGGCGCGAACTCTGGGAGGCGATCCGGGACGAACTGCTGCCGCTGGTGGCGGAGTGCGACGTCCCCTCCGACCCGGACCGGCTGGTGGTCGCCGGGCAGAGCCTCGGGGGGCTGAGCGCGGTGTACGCGGCGCTGGAGTTCCCGGAGTTGGTGTCGCGCGTCGCCTGTCAGTCGGGGTCGTTCTGGTGGACGCCTGACGCCATGGGTCTGGCCGACCCGTTGGGCGGGCCGCTCGGTGGGTCCATCGCCGCGTGGTTGCGGGGCCGGGGGCCCGGACTGTCTGGGCTGTCCGGGCTGCGGGTTGCGTTCGATGTGGGGGAGCATGAGACGCCGATGTTGCCGCACTGTGAGTTGGTCGAGGCGTTGGCCTCGGAGGCCGGTGCTGCCGTGCGTGTTTCTCGGTCGGCCTCCGGCCATGACCGGGCGGGGTGGCGGGGCGCCCTGTTGAGGGATGTGGCCTGGGCCCTCGCGTAGGCGCTTCGCGGGGCACGGTTGTTGTCTGCGGGGCCGGTGGGGGCTGGTCGCGCAGTTCCTCGCGCCCCTAAAAGATTGCGCCGTTCCCCGCGCCCCTAAAACTGCGCCGTTCCCCGCGCCCCGAAAGGACAGCGCCGTTCTCCGCGTCCCTCAAAGACTGCGCAGTTCCCCGCGCCCCTTGCAAGCCACAGGCCCGTCAGAGAGTTACCTGGCCACCGCCGAGCAGTAGGCCTCGTCCTTCGCCAGAAGGTTGCGGTGGGTGTCTTCTGCTGTGATGACGCCTTCGTCCAGGACGAGGACTCGGTCGGCGGCGTCCAGGAGGGCCGGGCTGCTGGTGAGGACGACGGTGGTGCGGCCGCGGCGCAGTTTCGCGATGTTGCGGGCGATGAGCTGTTCGGTGACCGCGTCGACGGCTGTCGTCGGGTCGTGCAGGACGAGGACGTCGGTGTCGGCGGCCAACGCGCGGGCCAGGGACAGCCGTTGGCGCTGCCCTCCTGAGAGGTTCGCGCCTCGGTCGCGGACGCCGTGGTCGAGTCCTTCGCGGTGCAGGGCGACGACATCGGTCAGCAGGGACGCCTCGACGGCCTCGGGGACCGTCCGGCTGGTGCCCGACGGGTCGATGTTCGTGCGGAGGGTCCCCGCGAAGATCTCCCCGTCGTACGGGTTCACCAGCATGTGCTCGCGCACCGCCTCGACCGACAGGTCCGCGAGTTCCTGCCCGCCGACCCGCACCGATCCCTCGTACGCCTCGGGCGGGACGTTCACGGCCAGGACCGACGCGAGGTCGGCCGCCGAGCGGGGCTGGTAGACGGCGATCGCCACGAACTCGCCTGCCGGCACCTGGAACTTCACGTCGCGCAGGGTCCCGTACCGGACACAGTCGATCTCCAGGGATCCGCCCTCGGACGGGCGCTCCGGGCCCGGTGTCGTCACCGGCGGCGCGGTCAGGACCAGCGCCATCCGCTCGGCCGACGCGCGCGCGATCATCACGTACTTCGGCATCTCCGAGAACAGTTTGAGCGGTTCCATGATGAACTGCGCCAGGCCCACGGCCATGACGAGTTCACCGATGGTGATCTCGCCGCCGAACGCCAGCCAGCCCGCCGTGAGGGTCACGGCGGCGGCGAGGACCGCGTTGAGGGCCAGCGCGGTGCCCGCGTAGACGCCGTTCACCTTGGCGACGGTGATCGCCTGGTGCTTCGCCTCCGTGCTGACCTTCCGGTAGGACCGGAACGCCGCGTGGTTGCCGCCGAAGCCGTGCAGCGGGCGGAGGCCGATGATCAGGTCGGCGACCTTCGCCCCGGCCCGCGCGACGCGGGCCTGCTGCTCCTGGGTGCTGGCGCCGATCCGCTTGGACATCACGCTCAGGACGGACAGGATCGCGACGGTTCCCACGATCACCAGCAGACCGAGCCGGATGTCGGCCAGACCCAGCGCGACCGCCGCGACCACCACCGCGACCAGCGAGCTGATCAGCAGCGGCACCACCTCGATGATGTCGGCGGTCTGGTCGGCGTCCTCGGTGGCGATGGTCAGGATCTCGCCGGACTTGAGGTCGACGTCCCTGGCCACCGGCTGGAGTCCGCAGGCCGCGACCCGCACCCGCCAGCGGTGGGCCTCGGTCGTGTTGGCCTTCTGCAGGACGCGCATCCCGAACCGCCACGACAGCGACACGGTCGTGATGATCACGGCCAGCGCGCCGATCGACAGGCCGAGCGCGCCGAGGCTCCGGTCGCCCTGCATCGTGTGTTCGACGATCAGGCCGAGCGCGATGGGAAAGGCCGTCTCACCCGCCTGGTACAGGCCCATGAGGACGGTGCCCCAGACCATGGCGCCGATGTTGCGACGCAGAGCGGTACGGAGGATGTCGGACCCCGGGCGGGGCCGCTGCGTGTCAGGAGTTGTCATCGAGATGGTGGGCAATCGCTTCCGGGGTTCGCAGGGTGAACAGGTCTCGGATGGTGATCACAGGACCGTACTCCCGGCGGAGCAGCCCGATCAGCCGTACCGCCAGCATGGAGTGCCCGCCCAGGGACACGAAGTCGCTCACCGCGCTCACCTCGTCGTCGTCCAGGTCCAGTGCCTCGGCGAAGAACTCGCACACCGTGGTCTCGGTCTCGGTCTCCGGTCCGCGCTCCCCCGCCGTGGTCAGCGCGCCCAGCGGCTTGGCCTCCGGCAACGCCTTGGTGTCAGCCTTCCCGTTCACCGTCAGCGGGATGCTGTCGACCTCCGCGTAGTGCGTCGGGCGCAGGAAGTCCGGGAGTCCGGCGCCCACTTCGGCGGCGACCGCCGCCAGGTCGGAGCCGTCGAGCACGAGATAGGCGGCCAGCCGGTACGCCCCGTCGACCTGCGGGTCGGGCTGGGCGACCGCGGCGACGAACCGCACCGCCGGGTGAGCCGCGAACAGGGCCTCGACCTCGCCCAGTTCGACCCGGTGTCCGCGGATCTTGACCTGTTGGTCGGTGCGGCCCAGGTACATCAGGTTGCCGTCGGACCGCCGGACCACCAGGTCGCCGGTGCGGTACATGCGCTCGCCGGGTTCGCCGAACGGGCAGGCGACGAAGCGGTGCGCGGTCTGGGCGGGCTGCCCGAGATAGCCACGCGCGATGCCGATGCCCGACACGTACAGCTCACCGGGAACCCCGTCCGGAAGCGGGCGCAGCCACGGATCCAGTACGTACACGTCGGTGTTGTCGATCGCCACACCCACCACCGGGTCCTGGCACTCGAAGGTGCCGACGCCGAGGGTGTTGATCGTGTACTCGGTGGGCCCGTACAGGTTGTAGCCGACCGTCCCTTCGGTCTCCGCGAGCCGCTGCCACAGCGTCGGGGTGACGGCCTCGCCGCCCAGCAGCACCAGCGCCGGCCGACGTGCCGGGTTGTCCAACAACCCCTCGGCTACGAGCTGTTGCGCGTAGGTCGGGGTAACGTTGATGACGTCGATCCCGAATTCGAGGCAGTACTCGACCAGTCGGGGTGCGTCGCGGCGCAACTCCTCGTCACAGATGTGCACTTCATGCCCGTCGGCGAGCCACAGCAGCTCCTCCCACGACATGTCGAAGGCGAACGACACGGTGTGCGCGATCCGGAAGACCCGGTGGTCGTGCTCCGCCAACACCGGCTCGAAGATGCGGCGCTGATGGTTGATCAGCATGTTGGTGAGCCCGGCGTACTCGGTCACCACGCCCTTCGGCTTTCCGGTCGAACCGGAGGTGTAGATCGTGTACGCGGGATGCCGCAGCCGGTCCGGGTCGTCCGGCGCGAACGTCACGAACGGCTCGGCCTCCGGCAGAGGTCGGTCCAGCTCGATCAGGTCGCCGGTCAGCCGGGGCGAGACGGCGCTCACGGTGAGGATCACGTCCGGGCGGGCGTCCTCGACGATCGCGGCGATCCGCTCGTCCGGGTGGTCCAGTTCCAGCGGCACGTACGCGGCGCCGACGCGCAGCACGGCGAACAGCGCCACGATCGAGTCGAGGGAGCGCGGGATCGCGAGACCCACGTTCGTCTCCGTGCCGATGCCGCGCCGGGCCAGCACGCCCGCCACCGCGCGGCTGCGGTCCCGCAGTTGGGCGAAGGTCATGGTCGAGCCATGGGCCACGAGCGCCACCCGCTCCGGGTCGCGGTCCGCCGCCCGGTCGAACCGGTCGACCACGGTGTCCGTTCCGACATCCGTGCGCTCGGCCGGCTCGTGCTCCGCCCCGAGGCCCGGCAGCGCGCCGACCGGTCCGGTCGACCGGGCCAGGTCTTCGAGCACGCTCAGGTAGTCGTCGAGGAGACGGCGGGCGTTGTCGGTGTCGCCGTAGCGGTGCTCCAGCTTGACCGTGAGCCGGTCGCCGGGCGTGACGACCCAGGTGAACGGATAGTGGGTGGAGTCGTCGGCCTTCACCGAGGTGATGCCGTGCCTGGCGTTCATCTCGGCGAACGCGTCCAGGTCCAGGAAGTTCTGGAGCACGAACAGGTTGTCGAACAGGGTGTCGTGTCCACTGGCCCGCTGGATCTCGCCGAGGCCGAGGTGCTCGTGCTCCATCGCCTCGACCCTGGCCGTCTGCACGGCCGACAGGTACTCCCGGACCGTGTCGTCCGGCCGTGCCCGCGTCCACATGGGCACGGTGTTGAGCAGCACGCCGACGATGTCGGACAGCCCCTCGCCCTCCCGGCCGGAGACGGTCACGCCGAACACCGCGTCACTGCGGCCCGTATGGGCGCCCAGCAGGAGGCCGAAGGCTCCGGTCAGCACCGAGTTCAGCGTGACGCCGTGCGTCCTGGCCGCTTCCCGCAGCAGTTCCGACTGCTCCTCCGACAGCTGGTGCACGAGCGCTTGCGGCAGGTCGTCCGAGAGGGACGGCGCCGGTCCGGCGAGCAGTGTCGGGCCCGCGAGGCCTGCCAGGTGCTCGGCCCAGAAACGTTCCGAAACGGCGGGGTCCTTGGCGTCGAGCGCCCGGGCGTAGTCCTCGAAGCTCGGCGTGGCCGGAGCCGCGTCCAGTGGCTCGCCCGCGACGACGGCCTGATAGGCGTCGAACAGGTCCCGCAGCATGATCTCGCGGGACCAGCCGTCCCACAGCAGCAGGTGGTAGCTCAGCAGCAGGCCGTCGCGGCCGTCGCGCAGCCGCACCACGGTCAGCCGGATCAGCGGCGGCTCACCGGGGTCGAATCCCGTGTCCCGGTCCCGGGCGCGCAGGGCGTCGACCTCGGCGTCCGTCGCCAACTCGACCGTGCTTACGTCGACCCGTCGGCCCGCCTTGAGGACCTGTACCGGGTTTCCGTCGTCGTCGGTGGAGAAGCCGGCGCCCACGACCGGGTGGCGCCCGATCACGTACGCCATCGCGTCGGCCAGCGCGTCGGTGTCCAGACGCCGGTCGAAGGTGAACCAGCTCTGCGCGACGTAGTGTCCGGCCGAGCCCGCCATCTGGGCCTGGAAGAACAGGCCCCGCTGGAGCGGAGTGACCGGCGCTGTGCGCTCGGCCGTCGCGGAGGCGTCCGCGATGTGCTTCAGCGCGCCGAGCCAGTGCTCGGTGATCTCGTCGGGGATGCCCTCGGCGAGGATGAACTCCGCGCGCAGGCTCCCGGTGGCCTCGTCGACCCAGGCGTTGACCTCGACGGCGTACGGGCTGCCCTGAACGCCGCCGGTGATGTGCAGCGCCTGGGACTCGCTGCCCCGGCCCAGGTAGTTGAACAGCACCTGCGGGCGGGCGGTCAGGAGAGGTGCCGTCTGCGGGTTGAGGTACCTGAGCCCGCCGTAGGCGACGTGTCCGCACTCGTCCGGCTGGCGTTCGGCGACCTCGCGCGCCGCCGCGACGGGGTCGGTGTGCGCCGTGAGCCGCACGGGAGCGATGGAGGTGAACCAGCCGACCGTGCGCGTGTAGTCGTGGTGTTCGACGGCCGGGACCCGGCCGTGCCGCTCCAGCTCGACCGCAAGGTCGGTGGGTGACGGCTGGACGCTTGTCAGCGCGGTACGCAGGGCGCCGCACAGCAGCTCGGTGAGACCGACGCCGAGTGCGGCGGGCGCGGTACGTGTCACGCGGTCGCTCACGTCGGGCGCGAGTACGACCGTGATCTCGCGCAACCCCTCGACCGCGGGCAGGAGTTCGGGTGCCTGGAGCGTGGTGACCCAGTGCCCGAGGTCGTCGATCGCCGAGGTGGCCCGAAGCGTCAGGGCTTCGGCGTACTCGGCGTAGGACGTGGTCGGCGGTGCCAGGGGCGCCCCGCTCAGTGCGGCGGTCAGGTCGTCGAGGACGATCAGCCAGGACACCGAGTCGACGGCGAGGTGGTGCACGGTGACGACCAGGGTCCGGCTCGCCGCCAGCCACGTGAACGCGATGACGTCCCCGGACTCGGGGTCGAGCCGTCCGGCGGCTTCGTTCGCCGCGGCCGTCGCGTCGGTCGCGTCCGTCTCCACGACAGTGACCTCGCTGGCGGGTTCGGTGCGCAGTGCCCACACGCCGTGCTCGGCGCGCAGCCGGAGGCGGAGGGCCGGGTGTGCGGCCACGACGGCGTTCGCGGCGCGCTCGACATCGGCGAAACCGGTGCCCTCGGGGGCCACGAGCGTCCTGGCCTGGGCGAACCGCGCGAGCGATCCGCCCAGTTCGCGCCGGCGCAGGATGATCGGCGTCGGCGTCAGCGGGCCGTCCTCGCGGCGGGCGGGTGCCGGGTCCGTCGCCGTTGCCGTTGCCTGCGGGGTGCGCGTGCCCACGTGCTCGGCGAGCGCGCGCGGTGTCCTGAACAGGAACACGTCCCGCGGCGCGATCGGCAGGCCGAGCGCCCTGGCCCGGTTGATCACGGTGATGGCGACGATGCTGTCGCCTCCGGCCATGAAGAAGTCGGTGTCGGCGTCCACGGTGTCCGCGGCGGAGCCGGGTAGTGCTTCCGCGAAGATGCCGACCAGCGCGGCGAGCGTGGAATTGCTGAAGCGCTCCGCAGGAAGGGCCGCAACAGCGGCTTCTTCGTCTGCGAGTGCGTCGTGGCTGGGCGCGCCCCGCGGCGGAGCCGCATATCGATGCAGCCCCGCGCCCCTACGGGGCGTGGCCGCCCGCTCGATCAAAGCCTTGCGGTCCAGCTTGCCGTTGACCGTCAACGGCAGCGCGTCGACCGACAGCACCCGTCCCGGCACCATGTGCACGGGCAACTTCGTGGACAGGAGGCCGGTGAGGTCACCGGGCACCGAACCCACGACGTGCGCGACGAGGTGGTCGCCGCTGTCCGCCACGGTGACGGCCACGTCGACCACGCCGTCGAGTTCCCTGATCGCGGACTCGACCTCGCCCAACTCGATCCGAAAGCCCTTGAGTTGGACCTGGTCGTCGGCGCGGCCTGCGAACTCCAGCTCGCCGTCGAGCGTGCGGCGGGCGAGGTCGCCCGTGTGGTACATCCGGGAGCCGTCGTCGGCGAACGGGTTCGCCACGAACCGGCCCGCGGTGAGCCCCGGCCTGCCCAGGTAGCCGAGGGACACCTGGTCGCCGGCCACGTAGATGGCGCCGACCCGGCCCGGCGGCACCGGCCGGAGCCGGTCGTCGAGCAGGTAGGTGGTCAGGCCGGGAATCGGACCGCCGATGGGGCTGACGTCGTCGCCGAGGTCGAAGTCCTCGTCGGTCAGCACCCGGTGGGTGACGTGGACGGTGGTCTCGGTGATGCCGTACATGTTGACCAGCTCGGGCGAACCGGTGCCGTGCCGCTCGACCCAGCCGCGCAGCCGCCCGAGATCCAGCGCCTCGCCGCCGAAGATGATCCGGCGCAGTGCGGTGACGGGCTCGCCGGCATGCCGGTCGGCCTCGATGAACTGGTAGAACGCCGACGGGGTCTGGTTGAGCACGGTGACGCCGCGCTCGCGGACCAGCCGGTGGAAGTCGACCGGGGAGCGGGTCAGCCCGTACTCGGGCACCAGCAGCTCACCGCCGTGCGCCAGCGCGCCCCACAGCTCCCAGACCGCGAAGTCGAAGGAGAAGGAGTGGAACTGGACCCACACGTCGGACGGACCGAAGTCCATGTCGGGCCGGGTGTTCGCGAGCAGCGTCACCACGCTGGAGTGCGGGACGACGACACCCTTGGGCCGGCCGGTCGATCCGGACGTGTAGATCACGTACGCGGGGTCGCGCCAACTGACCGCCCGACCGGGCTCGTTGGGGGCCGTCGCCTGCCCAACTCCCTGCGCCTGCCCATCGCCCCGCGCCTGGTCAGCTGTCCGCGGCAGCTCGTCCCCCTGTACGAGCACGCGGGCCGGCACGCCCGCCCGGGCCAGCAGCTCCGTGAAGCGCTCCCGCTGCTCACGGTCCACGAGGACGACCTGCGGAGCGGAGTCGGCGAGGATGTACTCCAGCCGTTCGTCCGGGTACGCCAGGTCCAGCGGCACGTAGGCACCGCCCGCGCCGACGATCGAGACCAGGGCGACGACCTGTTCGAGGGAACGCGGGACGGCGACGGCGACCCGCTTGCCCGGGCCGACCCCGGACGCACGCAGCACCGAGGCCAACTCGTCCTTCGCGTCCGACAGTTCGCCGTACGTCAACGACCTGGTGCCGCCGTCGAGACCGCACTGGGTGACGGCGGTGGCGGCCGGGTCCCGCTGGGCGGCGGCGTCGAACAGTCCGCCCAGGGTGGTCGGAGTGATGCGCGCGGGACGTCGGCCGTCCTCGGGCGCCAGGTCCTCGACCAGGGCGTCGGGCCGGGTCAGCAGGTCGCTGAGGGTCCGGGTGAACGTACGCAGGATCGCCTGGGCGCTCGCCTCCCGCAGCAGTTCGCCGTCGTAGATCAGGTTGAAGCGCGGACGGCCGTCGAGTGCGCGTTCCACCACCAGGGTCAACGGGTAGTGCGGGGCGCCCTCGTTCACGATGTCGGTGATGACCAGGTCGTCGCCGGGCCCCCGCAGCGCGTTCACGTCGGTCGCCACGTCGAACACCACCAGGGTGTCGAACAGGGAGCCTGCGCCGGCCTGGCGGCCGATCCTCGCCAGCGAGACATGCTGGTGCGGCAGTACCGCGCTCTGGTGTTCCCGTACCGAGGCGAGCAGGTCGCGCGCCGTGGTGGTCCCGGCCCAACGGGCCCGTACGGGGATCGTGTTGATGAACAGACCCACCATGCTCTCGATGCCGGGCACCTCCGCGTCGCGCCCGGACACCGTGGAGCCGAACACGACGTCCGTGCCGTGCAGGATGCCGCCCAGCGTCACGGCCCAGGCGCTGTGCACGGCCGCGCTCAGCGGCACCCCGGCCGACCGGACGGCCGCGTCGATGTCGTCCGCCGGCTCCACTGCGGTGTCGGCGAACCGGTCGGACGGGGTGTGCCCCTCGGCGACGAGGGAGGGGCCGGGCAGCTCGGCGAGCTGCTCCTGCCAGACCCGGTCGCTCTCGTCGTCGTCGCGTCCGGCGAGCCAGCGCACGTAGTCGGGGAAGCCGCCGATCGCGTACACAGTCCCCGGCGCGTGGTATTCGGCCAGCAGCGCGCGGAGCATCGGCGGCACCGACCAGCCGTCGGCGATGATGTGGTGCACGGTCTGCACCAGGACACTGCGGCCGGAGCCCGCGCGAATGAGCGTGTACCGCATCAGCGGTCCTGTGGCCAGGTCGAACCCGGCGCGGCGGTCCCATTCCGCGTGGTCGCGGATCTCGTCGTCGGTGATGCCGGGGCGGTCCAGCGTGGTGAAGGGCGCCTCCGCGCCGCTGTCCAGTACGGAGACCACGCGGCCGTCGGCGAGGGCCACGAACCGTGCGGCCAGGTTCGGGTACAGCGTGAGCAGGCGGGTGGCCGCCGCGGCGAGCCGGTCGGCGTCCACCTCGCCGTCCAGCGTGAGCAGTTGCTGCTCGACGTAGCTGCCGGCCGAGTCGTCGTCGAAGACCGAGTGGAAGTACAGGCCCTCCTGCAGCGGGGTCAACGGCAGGATGTCCCGCAGCTCCGGGCCGTCCAGGGCGTCGACGTCTGCCTGCGTCAGGGGCACCAGGCCGAAGTCGCTGGGGGTGTGGCCGCCCTGGTCGAGCGCGGCCAGTCCGGCCAGGGCCAGCCGGAAGTACTCGCCGAGCGTCGTGATGTCCTCGTCGGTGAACATCCCGTCGGGCCAGGAGATGGTGGTGACCAGTTCGTACTCACCGGTCGAGGCGGCGGGTTCGGCGATCGCGTTGAACTCCAGGGCGCGCGGAAGGCGCATCCTCGGGTCGCGCTTCTCGCCCAACTGGCCCGTGGTGCCCGCGAGTTGCCAGTCACCGGACGAGCCCGCGTCGAAGCGGCCCAGGTAGTTGAACAGCACCTGGGGTGCGGGCGCGTCGAACTCGCTCTGGGCGAGGTAGCGCAGGGCGCCGTAGGAGACGCCGTTGTCCGGCACCCGGGCGAGGTCCTCCTTGACCGCCTTGAGTGCGGCGGCCAGGTACTGGGGTGCGGTGAGGTCGCTCGCCGCGCCGGGGTCCACGGTCACCGGGAACAGTGTGGTGAACCAGCCCACGGTCCGGGACAGTTCGGGTTCGAAGCCGGCGCTTCCGGCCACGAACTGTCCTTCGCGGCCGTGGCCTTCGAGTTCGATGTGCGCGAACGTCTGGTCCTGCCCGAGGTCGCGGCGCCGGCGGGCGAGGGCGACGGCGAGTGCGGTCAGCAGTACGTCGTTGACGCCCGCGTGGAATTTCGCGGGGATCTCGCCCAGCAGCGCGGCCGTGACCTCGGGGCCGACAGAGACGGTCCGGAGCCGTTCGCCCGCGACGGTGTCGGCCTCGGAGAGCGCGCGCCTGCCCACCGGTTCGTCCGCTCCCGGCAGGGGTCGCCGGAAGTAGGTGCTGTCCGCGTCGAACGCCGCGCGGTCCAGCAACTGCGTCCAGCGGCGGAACGACGTGCCCACCGGGGGCAGGTCGATCGGCGCGCCCGAGGAGAACTGCCGCCATGCCGTGGCCAGGTCCTCCATCAGGACCCGCCAGGACACGCCGTCGATCACCACGTGGTGGGCGACCAGGACCAGTTGGCATGCCTCGCGGCGCCAGACGGCACGCAGCATCGCGCCGTTCGCCGGGTCCAGTGCGTCGGTGGCGAGGGCGACGCACTCGTCGAGCGGCCGGTCGCTCTCCTGCCACCCCGGGGCGGCCTGGTCGGCCCCCGGTATCTCGAAGCTCCAACGGTCGCCGCGCACCAGTTCGGCGCGCAGCATGTCGTGCCGGCCGACCACGGCGGCGAGGATCTCGTCGAGCGCGTCGGCGGTCAGGTCCGCCGGGGTGTTCAGCACCACCGACTGGACGAAGCCGTCGATCGCGTCCGTGGTCTCGCCGAGCCACTGCACGATGGGCGATCCCACGACGGCGCCGGTCGCGACGTCCCCGTGGTCCACGGTGGCGACGTCCTCGCGGCTCGTCACCGACGCCAGCGCCCCCACCACGGTGTGGGTGAAGATCTGCCGTGTCGTGACGTAGAGACCCGCGTCGCGCAGCGCGCTGAGCAACGAGATCGCCAGGATGCTGTCTCCGCCGAGCTGGAAGAAGTCCTGGTCGACACCGACCTCGTCGAGCTGCAGCAGCGCCGCGATCGCCGCGCAGACCGCGCGCTCGTTCTCGGTGGCGGGCGGGACGATCGAGCCCGTCCCGACGGCGGGCTCCGGCAACGCGTTCCGGTCGAGCTTGCCGTTCGCGGTGAGCGGAAACTCCTTCATCACGACGACGTGGGCGGGCACCATGTACTCGACCATGTGCTCGGCGGCCCACGCCTTGACCTCGTCCGCCCGGAGGGTCTCACTCCCGGCGGCCGGGATCACGTACCCCACGAGGTAGGTGCCGCCCGCCGCGTTCTTCTTCGCGACGACGCAGGTGTGCCGTACGCCGGGGTGTTCGGCGAGACCGACCTCGACGTCCTCGATCTCCAGCCGCATGCCGCGGATCTTGATCTGGTTGTCGGCCCGGCCGAGGAAGTCGAGCGATCCGTCCGGGGCGAACCTCGCAAGGTCACCGGTCCGGTACAGCCTGGAGCCGTCCCCGGCGAAGGGGTTCGCGACGAACCGGGACGCCGTCAGACCGGGCGCGTTGACGTAGCCGCGCCCCAGGAGGAACCCGCCCACGTACAGTTCGCCGCCGACTCCGACCGGGACCGGGCGCAGTTCGTCGTCCAGCACGTACAGCTGGGTGTTGGGGTTGGCCTTGCCGATCGACGTCGACAGGCGTTCCGCCGCGCCCCGGTAGATGACGTGCGAGACGCCGATCGTCGTCTCGGCCGGGCCGTAGCCGTGGTACATGGGGATGTCGAGCCGGGTGCGGAACCGCTCGTACAGCTCCGGGGTCAGCACCTCGCCGCCGCACCACACGTGCCGCAGGCTGTCCAGGTCTCCGGAGTCGCCGGCGATCTCGAGGAGTACGTCCAGCATGGACGACACCAAGTAGGTGAAGGTGACGCGGTGTTCGGCGATGACGCTCAGGAGGTGGTGCGGGTCGCGTTCGCCGCCGGGCCGCAGGACCACCAGCCTGCCGCCGCTCACCAGCGGCAGGAAGATCTCGTTGATGGAGATGTCGAAGGACAGCGGCGCCTTGAACAGCGACGCGTCGTCGTGGCCGAAGCCGAGGATCTCGTCGACCTGCCACAACAGGCGCTCGCTGATGGCTTCGTGACGGATCATCGCGCCCTTGGGCCGTCCGGTCGAACCGGACGTGAAGATCACGTATGCCAGGGCGTCGCCGTGGACGGCGATGCCGGTCCCGTCGGTGGGGCGGGAACCGAACTTCCAGTCGCCGAGGTCGACGGCCACGGCGTCGGGTTCACCCGGGGCCTGCTCGCCGGAGTCGTTGAGCTGCAGCACGACCCGGGCGTCCTCGATGACGACGGCTCGGCGTGCGGCGGGCCACTGCGGATCGAGCGGGACGAACGCGCACCCGGCCTGGAGCACGCCAAGCAGCCCGATCACCATGTCGGCGGAGCGGCCAAGTGAGATGCCGACGACCTGTTCGGCGGTGAGGCCGCGCTCGATCAGGTGATGGGCCAACTGGCTGGACAGCTCAGCTGCCTGACGGTACGTCAAGGAGCGGTGCTCGTCGACGATGGCAACGGCGTCGGGCCTGGTACGCGCCTGCTCGCGGAACATCTCCACCAGGGTCGGGCGGACCCGGTCGGCCTCTGTGTCGTTCCACTCGGCCAGGGCCTCGGTCCTCGCCGCCACGCCGGACGGGCCGATGGTGCCGATGGGCCGGTCCGGGAAGTCGGCCAGGTCGTCCAGCGCGAGCTGCGCGTCGGACTGCATGGCGCCCGCCGGGACGACGATGTTCCAGCCGTCCCCGCCCGCCTCCCAGCCGCCGGTCCCCCAACCGCCGGGCGCGTCCCCGCCGTTGTCGACCCATGCGAGGACGTCGGCGAACAGCGTGCCGGGGGTGAGGTCGATGCCGTCGGGACTCTGTCCCGTGGCCCAGTACGACAGCCCGATGGCGCACGCCTCGACGATGGTCCGGTCGGAGAAGTCACCGGTCCGCCTGCGTACGTCGGCAAGGCGCGTGGGAGAAAGCAGTACGAGACGAGCGCTCGGTTCCATCATCGAAGACTCAGCGTCCCTTCCAGGTAATGAAAGTTAGCCTAACCTAAATTAGGTTTACCTAACTGCCTTCGCGCCAGGCCCGCCACAGTCGTGCGTAGCGGCCGCCCAGAGCCACCAACTCCTCGTGAGTCCCCTGCTCGACGACGCGTCCCGCGTCCAGCACGGCGATGCGGTCCGCCGCCATCGCCTGGGTCAGCCGGTGCGCCACGAACAGCGTGGTCCGGCCCGCGCACGCGGCCAGCACGGCCCGCTCCAGCTCGGCGGCGCCCTCACTGCCCGCCTCCGCGGTCGACTCGTCGAGCACCACCACCGGCGCCCGGCCCAGCACGAGGCGGGCCAGGGCGATCTGGGCCACCTTGGTGACGTCCAGACGCTCACCGCCCTCGCCGACCAGGGTGTTCAGCCCCTCGGGCAGCGCGTCGACCCACCCGCCGGCGCCGACCGTGCGCAACGCGTCCATCAGCTCGGCGTCGGTCGCCTCCGGCGCGGCCAGCCGCAGGTCGTCGGCGAGCGGACCGGAGAACACATGGGTCTCCTGCGTCAGGATGCTCACCAGGGCCCGCGCCCCGGCCTCGTCCAGGCCGGCGAGGTCGGTCGACCCGACGCGCACCGACCCGGCCTGCGGAGTCCCTATGCCGGCGATCAGCGCGGCCAGGGTCGACTTGCCCGCGCCCGTCGCCCCCACCAGCGCGAGCGAACCCCCGGCCGGGATCGTCAGGCCGACATCCCTCAGGACCGGTTCCTCGGTGTCGGGATAGCTGAACGTCAGCCCCTCCACCGTCACTTGGTACGACACGGCGTCCGCGGCCGCGACGGCCTCGTCGCCCACCAGCCGGTCCTCCGCGTCCTCCCCCAGCACCCCGACCAGCCGGGTCAGGCTCGCGCCCGACTTCTGCGCCTCGTCGAAGGTGAACATGATGGCGCCCAGCGGAGTGAACAGCCGGTGGAACATCAGCGGGGCCGCCGACACCTCGCCCAGGCTGGCGGCATCGGCCTCCAACAGGGCGTACCCCACCACGAGAATCAGGACGAGGCCGATGAACTCGGCACGGTTCTCCCTGCCGACGAACCGGCCGAAGAACCGGAACACCTCGATGCCGAGTTCACGCACCCGCCACGACTCGCTGGTGACCTTCTCGCGGACGGCGCCTTCCAGGCGGTACGCCCGGACCGTGTCGATCCCGTTCAGACCACTGATCAACGCCTGGGCGCGGTCGGCCTGGGCCACCCGCTGCTTCCGGTAGAGCGGGGCCGACCGCGGGAGATACCAGCGCAGGGCCAGCGCGTACGCGGGCAGCGCGCCGGCGCCCGCCAGGCCGAGCCGCCAGTCGAGGCCGAACATGCCGACCGTGGCGATGACGACCAGCACTCCCGCCGAGAACACCGTGGGGATGGCCGTCCGGATGCCCTTGGAGATCACGGCGACGTCGTCACCGACCCGGGACAGCACGTCTCCCCGGCCGACCTGCTCGATCCGTGCGCTGGGCATCCCGAGCACCGCCCGGACGGCGCCTTCGCGCAGCCGCGCGAGCAGATCCGCGCCCAGCCGCCCGATCAGGTACGTCGACACCGCGGTGGCCACCGCGCCGAACACCGCGGCTGCCACCATCAACACCCCGACCTGGACCAGGATCGAGCGGGACTCGCCCCCGACCACCCCGTCGACCACCCGGCCGAGGAGGAGCACCGGAAGCACCTGGAGCGCCGCCCCCACCACCGTGGTGAGCACGGTGGAGAGGGTCAGCCACGGCACCTCGCGGCAGTGTGCCGCGACCCAGCGGGTGGCCTCACCCCCGGTCGCCGTACGCAGAGTTGCCGGAGCGACGCGAGTGTCGGTAGTGCTCACACCAGAACCAGACCGGGTCGGGGACGGAATCCGTTGACCATCAACATCGTTAGCCGGCCGCCGACTTCACGAGCTCGTCGATCGCGTACGGCATGGACAGCAGGGTGCCCTGGGAGATGGCCGCGCCGATCGCCGGGCCCTCACTGTCCAGCAGGTAGGACACCTTGCCGTTCTTCACGGCGTCCAGGTTGGTGAACAGCTTGAACTTCTTGAGGGCTTCCGTGTCCGCCTTGTCGTTGATGACGAAGACGCGGTCCACGTCGACCAGGTCGATGCGCTCGGGGGACAGTGCGACGGAGAAGCTGCCGTCCGCGACCTTGTCGATCTCGGTCTGGTACTTGAAGCCGATGCCCGTCAGCAGCTGTCCGCGCACGTCGGTGGAGGTGAAGGGGTTGACCGCGTCCTTGTACCAGGAGAGCGCGACGGCCTTCTGGTCCGCGAACCCCGGGTGCTCCTTCTTGGCGGTGTCGAGCTGGGCCTGGATGGCCGCGACCATCTTCTCGCCCTCGTCGGCCTTGCCGAGCGCCTTGGCGATCTGGAGGGCGTTGTCCTGCCACGGAGCGCTGAACGGCTCCTTCTCGGCCTTGGTACGGCCCACCGTCGGAGCGATCCGGGAGAGCTTGTCGTAGGCGGCCTTGTCGACCTCGGAGTAGACCGCGATGATCAGGTCGGGCCGCAGGGCCGCGATCTTCTCGTAGTTGGGGCCGGCGTCACCGTTCTTCATGATGACCTCGGGCTTGGCGTCGCCCCACTTGTCCTTCACCCAGGGCCACTGGGTGTTGATGTCGGGGGTCTTGCCCGCCGGGTTCGGGTACTGGTCGACCATGCCGACCGGCTTGATGCCGAACGCCAGGACACTCTGGTCGTCCGTGTAGCCGACGGTGACCACGCGCTTGGGGGCCTCGGCGACCTTCGTGGATCCGAACGCGTGCTCCACGGTGACCGGGAACGCGCCGGACTTGGCAGCCGGGGCGCTGTCGTTCGACTCGTCCTTCGAGTCGGAACCACATCCCGCGAGAAGACCGACGCCGAGCGCCGCCGCGGAAACCGTCGCCGCCAACCGCCGCCAGGGCTTCATACGCGTCGTTCGAAGGAGGAACATCCCAGATCCCTTGCTTTAGCGCCGTCCGCTGCACCCTGTCTTAGGGCAGGCAAACCTTACCCTGGCGAAGTGAGGTTAGCCTAGCCTAACTTCACCATCTTTGTGCGGATCTAGTCGAGTTGGACGTGAGTGCGGCCGATCGGCACGATGAGCGGCCGGTCACCGACCGGGTCTTCGATCACCTTGGCGCGCAGTCCGAACGCCTCGTGGAGCAGTTCGGCGGTGATCACGTCACGCGGGTGCCCCTGCGCCAGGATCACCCCCTCCCTCATCACGACGAGGTTGTCGCTGTAGCGGGTGGCGAGGTTGAGGTCGTGCAGCACCATGACCACGGTGCACCCCGACTCGTGCAGGTCGTCCACCAGGTCGAGCACGTCGATCGCGTGCGCCAGGTCCAGGTACGTGGTCGGCTCGTCGAGCAGCAGCAGGTCGGTGCCCTGGGCCAGGGTCATCGAGATCCAGACACGCTGACGCTGTCCGCCGGACAGCGAGTCGACGGGACGGTCGGCGAGGTCGGACACCCCGGTCATGGCCAGCGCGCGCTCCACGACGGCGACGTCGTCCGACGACCACTGCCGCAGCCAACTCTGGTGCGGATGACGGCCCCTGGCGACCAGGTCGGACACCGTCAGCCCCTCCGGCGCGACCGGCGCCTGCGGCAGCAGGCCGAGCTTCTTGGCCACGTCCCTGGTCCTGAGCTTGACGATGTCGTCGCCGTCGAGGACGACCGTCCCCCTGGTCGGCTTGAGCAGCCGCGACAGGGTCCTCAACAGGGTCGACTTCCCGCATCCGTTGGGGCCGATGACCGTGGTGATCACCCCTGGGGGTATCGCCACGTCGAGCTCGTCGATGACGATCCGGCCGCCGTACCCGACCGTGACGCCCTTTGCTGCCAGCCGCGAGGTGTCACCGACCCCGGCCTCGACCTCGGCGATGTGCTGCGCGGCCACGAATCCCCCTCTGCCTACTTAGGTTTGCCTAACTCTTTGTACCAGCTATCGGAGGTTCGCCCGCACCAGGAGATAGACGAGGAAGGGGCCGCCGATGGCGGCGGTGACGACACCGACCGGGAGACTGATGGGCAGTGCCGTGCGCGCCACCAGGTCCGATCCGATCAGGAGCAGCGCCCCGACCAGCCCCGAGGCCACCATCGGCGGCGTCGGACATCTCGCCAGACGCATCGCCACCTGCGGCGCCACGAGCGCGACGAAGGGGACCGGACCCGCCGCGCTCACCGCCGCGGCGGCCAGCAGCACCGCGCACAGCAGCAGGACGGCCCGCACCATCGAGTACCGGACGCCGAGGCCGGCGGCGATCTCGTCGCCGAAGTGCATCGGCTTGAATTGGAACGCGACACTCGCCACGACGACCAGGAGGACGAGCGTGCACCAGAGCGCGATCCGGACCTCGCCCCACGACCGGTTGTCCAGCGAACCGACCAGCCACGCCTGGGCCTTGGCCACGTCCCGGATGTCGGCCGTGACCAGCAGCCAGGTCGTGATCGCCTCCATCACCGCGCTCACCGAGATGCCGATGAGGATGAGCCGGAAGCCGTCGACCCCGCGCCGCCACGCCAGGAAGTACACCAGCAGCCCCGTGCCGAGCCCGCCCAGGAGCGCCGCTGCGGACAGGCCCACGGAGCTGACGATCGCCGTCGCGGTCCCGCCCGACACCGTCACCAGGAACACCGAGACCGCGCTGGCGCCCGAGGTGACCCCCAGAATGTCCGGGCTGGCCAGCGGATTGCGCGCGATGGACTGCGTGATCGCCCCGGACACCCCCAGCGCGATCCCCACGACGAGCCCGGCCAGCGCCCGCGGCATCCGCAGGTCCATGATGACGAACTCGTCGACCCGCTCACCCCGGCCGAGGATCGTGGCGATCACCCGGGACAGGCCGATGGGGAAGTCCCCCACGCCGATGGACACGCAGAACACCAGGAAGGTCGCCGCCGCCAGGAACAGCGTGACGAACACGATCATGGGCCGCCACACGAACGACACCTGGCCGAGCCGTACACCCGGCGCCACCGTTGGCTTCACGTCTGTCCCGTTCATGCGTTCTTGAACTTTCCGCGCCACACCAGGACCGCGAAGAACGGAGCTCCCAGGAGGGCGACGAGGACACCCGCGTCCAACTCGCCCGGCCGCACCACCAGTCGGCCCACGATGTCGCAGACCAGCAGGACGACGGCGCCGAGCAGACCCGCGTACGGCACCAGCCAGCGGTAGTCCGGACCCGTCATGTACCGGGCCACGTGGGCCACCATGAGCCCGAGAAACGCGATGGGGCCGCATGCCGCCGTCGCCGCGCCCGCGAGCAGGGTGATGGCGAGGATGCCGACGGTCCGGCTCAGCGCGATGTTCACTCCGAGGCCCCGCGCCACGTCGTCGCCCAGGTTGAGCAGGTTGAGGGAGGGCAGCATGGCCAGGGCGAGCACGAGCCCGACCACGATGAACGCGGTCACCGGCCAGATGACGTCGAATCCGACGCCGGCCACGGAGCCCGCGTTCCAGAACCGCAGGGCGTTCAGCGACGCCAGGTCCGTCAGCGCGACCGCGGTGGTCATCGCCGCGAGGAACACCGTGATCCCCTGCCCGGCCAGTGCGAGCGTCAACGGATTGCCGGCGCCCCGGCCGATGCTCGCGAGGCCGAACACGACGACGCCGGCGACCGCCGCTCCCAGGAAGGCGAACCAGACGTACTGGAACGGGTTGGAGAACCCGAACACGGCGATCACCGACACCACGGCGAACGAGGCCCCGGCGTTCACGCCCAACAGGCCCGTGTCCGCGATCGGGTTGCGCGTGTACCCCTGGATCAGCGCACCGCCGACCCCCAGCGCGATACCCGCCACGATCGCGAGCACCGTCCGGGGCACCCGCACGGTCCGCACGATGAGCCTGATCTCGGTGAGCCGCTGGTCGGAGTCCGGTGCCGCGAACAGCCCGTGCCACACCTCGGCGGGGCTCAACGAGCGTGCGCCGACAGCCAACGACACCACCCCCGCGGCCACGAGGACCACCACCAGCAAGCCCAAACCCATCACCCGCCGCCGACGGGCGTCTGTGCCCCTGGGCGTGGGGCGCTCAACCGCAGTCGTGCCCATGGCGAAGTACGTTATCCCTATTGATCCACCGGACAAGCATGGCCATGGCCTTTCACGCGGCGACCGTCCGGGCCTCGGCCGAGGGGGACTTGACGCCCCGGGCGAGCAGCGAGTCCAGGATCTCCCCGACCCTGGTCGCGGTGTTGGACAGCAGGGACGACGTGATGCCGTGCGTGTGCTCCGTGCCGCCCTGGAGATAGATGCCGCAGCGCAGTTCGGGGTCCGTCACGATGCGGTAGTCGCGCTCGACGCGGACACGGCCCTCGTCGTCGCGCAGGCAGTGGTCCGCGACCTCGCCGAGGAGTCCGAGGGGGTCGGCGGGGCTGTAGCCGGTGGCGAAGACCACGACGTCCGCGTCCAGGACGGTCTCCTCGCCGGTGACGAGGGACGTCACGGTGGCACGGGCCGTGCCCGCGGTCTCCTCGACGTCGGTCAGCCGGGACACGTTGAGGAAGCGCAGCCGCTCGGTGCCGAGGACCTTCTCCTGGTACGTCTGCCGGTACAGGTCCTCGATCAGGTCGATGTCCACCACTGAGTAGTTGGTGTTGCCGTGGTAGTCCATCAGGCGGCGCTTGACGTTCTCGGGCGCGGCGAAGTACTCGTCGACCGCCGCGGGATCGAAGATCCGGTTGGCGAAGCTGCTGTCGTCGGCGGGGCTGTAGCCGTAGCGGGAGAAGACCGCGCAGACCTCGGCCCCGGGGAAGCGGCGGTGCAGGTAGGCGACGTTCTCGGCGGCGCTCTGACCGGCACCCACGACGATGAACCGGGAGGGCGAGGTGCCCTCCAACCGGTCGACCTTCGCCAGCAGTTCGGAGTTGTGCCAGACACGGTCGCCCGTCTCGACGCCCTCCGGCATGAGGGGACGCATCCCGGTGCCGAGAACCAGGTTGCGGGCCCGGTGGATCGCGAGGCCCTCCGCCGACCGGACCGTCACCTCCAGGTGTTCCACGACCCCGTCACGGACGACGGGCGCGACGCCGACGACCTCGTGGCCGTAGGAGGCCATGTCCTCGACCTGGGCCGCGGCCCACTCCAGGTAGTCGTGGAACTCGACCCTCAGCGGGAAGAGGTTCTTGTGGTTGATGAAGTCGATCAGCCGGCCCTTGCTCTTCAGGTAGCAGAGGAAGCTGAACTCGCTGGCCGGGTTCCGGAGCGTCACCAGGTCCTTGAGGAAGGACACCTGCATGGTCGCGTCGTCGATCAGCATGCCCCGGTGCCAGCCGAAGCACGGCTGCTGCTCGAAGAAGTGAGCGGTGATCGCCTCCTGCTCGCCGGCTCGTGCGTTGTGCTCGCCGAGTGCGATCGCCATGGCCACATTGGACGGTCCGAAACCGATGCCAATGAGGTCGTGGACCAGTGGTGCGTCATCAGGAAGAACCTGTGACATGTCACTCCCATCGTGCGGGGCAGTCGCCTGTCAGGCGTGGGGAAAGAACGGGGTACGAAAGGCGGGCATGCCGACGGCCGAGCCCGCCGGGAATTTAGGTTAGCCTAAGCTAATCCCATAAAGCTGTCGACAGGACGAAACCGGGCGATCGGGTACCGGCGGTCGCCAACTGGGGCACTGCGTACCCCCGTTGCATACTAAGGTAAGCCTTGCTTTACTGACCCCGGTCCATCCCCTGCCTTCGAGGAGGAACCCCATGCGGGTCGTCATGTTCGGTTACCAGACCTGGGGGCACCGCACCCTGCAAGCCCTCCTGGACTCCGAACACGACGTGGTGCTGGTCGTGACCCATCCCAAGAGCGAGCACGCGTACGAGAAGATCTGGAGCGACTCCGTCGCCGACCTCGCCGAGGAGCACGGCGTCCCGGTGCTGATCCGCAACCGCCCTGACGACGACGAGCTGTTCGAGCGCCTCAAGGAGGCCGACCCGGACATCCTCGTGGCGAACAACTGGCGGACCTGGATCCCCCCGCGCATCTTCGACCTGCCGCGCCACGGCACACTGAACGTCCACGACTCGCTGCTGCCGAAGTACGCCGGCTTCTCCCCGCTGATCTGGGCCCTGATCAACGGAGAGTCCGAAGTGGGCGTCACCGCGCACATGATGAACGACGAACTCGACGCGGGCGACATCGTCCGGCAGGAGGCGGTCCCGGTCGGACCGACGGACACCGCCACCGACCTCTTCCACAAGACCGTCGACCTCATCGCCCCGGTCACCGTCGGCGCGCTCGGCCTCATCGCCGCCGGGCAGACGGAGTTCACCAAGCAGGACCGGTCCCAGGCGAGCTTCTTCCACAAGCGGGCCGCCGAGGACATCCGCATCGACTGGGCCTGGCCGGCCGAGGACCTGGAGCGCCTGGTCCGCGCCCAGTCCGAGCCGTACCCCAGCGCCTTCACCTTCCACAAGGGCAAGCGACTCGAGGTCCTCGCCGCCGTGGTGTCCCAGGGCCGCTACGGCGGTACGCCCGGCCGCATCTTCTACCGCGAGGGCGAGGGCGTGGTGATCGTCGCCGGAGCCGACGCCCGCACCGGCCGCAACCACGGCCTGGCCATCACCCGCGTTCGCACCGAGGACGGCCGCGAGCTGCCCGCGACGCAGTACTTCACCTCCATGGGCGGCTATCTCACCACCCGCCCCTGATACCCCGGCCCCAGCACGGTCCCGTGGGCCGGCCGGCCGCCACCGCCGTGCGGAACTTCCCGTCTCCGCACAGCGGGGGCGCTCCCTCTACGATTCGGGCCCGCCTCAGCCAAGGAAGCCGGCCGTTGGAGACCGCAAGGTGACAGGCAAGAGAGCGCGCCCGGCCCTTCTCGTGGCGCTGCTGGGTGTCGTCCTCGCTGTCCTCTGCCTGCTGTCGCTGGCGCTCGGCGCGGCCAACGTCCCGCCGGACCAGGTGATCCGGGCCCTGTTCGGCGACGCTCCGAGCCGTTTCGTGGACAACATCGTCTGGACGGCGCGCGTACCGCGTACCGCCCTCGCGCTCGCGGCGGGCGCGGCCCTCGGGCTGGCCGGCGCGCTGATGCAGGCCCTGACCCGCAACCCGCTCGCCGACCCCGGGGTGCTCGGGGTCAGTGCCGGTGCCTCCTTCGCCATCGTGCTGGCCGTCGGAGTGCTCGGGATCAACTCGCTGTACGGGTATGTGTGGTTCGCGTTCGCCGGAGCGCTGATCGCCACGGTGGCCGTCTATCTGCTGGGCGGTCTCGGGCGGTCCGGGATGACCCCGGTGAAACTGGCGCTCGCTGGAATCGCCGTCACCTCGATGCTGTGGTCGTTCACCCAGGCCATCGTGCTCACCGACGTGGACGCGCTCAACAAGTTCCGCTTCTGGTCCGCGGGTTCGCTCGCGGACGCGGACAGCGGCATGGTGTGGCGGGTGCTGCCGTTCCTCGTCATCGGCGCGGTGCTGGCGCTGGCCTGCGCTCCGGCCCTCAACAGCCTGGCCCTCGGCGACGACGTCGCGGCCTCGCTCGGCCGGCGCCTCGGCCTGGTCCGGCTCGCGGGCGTCGCCGCGGTCACCCTGCTGACGGGCGCCTCGGTCGCGGTCATCGGCCCGGTCGTCTTCATCGGCCTGGTGGTCCCCCATGTCGCGCGTGTGCTCGCCCAGTCGGCGGGCATCGGCCCCGACCAGCGCTGGCTGCTGCCGCTGTCCGCGGTGCTCGCCCCCGGCCTGCTGCTCACCGCCGACATCCTCGGACGCCTGGTGGCACGGCCCACCGAGATCCAGGCGGGCGTGCTGGTCGCCTTCATCGGCGGCCCGTTCTTCATCGCCATGGTCCGCAGGCGCAATCTGGCGGAGGTGTGAGCGTGCCGAACCCGAAGTCCGCGCTCAAGTCCCGCCCGGTTCCCGACGGTTCGCCCGGTGGCCCCCGCTTCCGCACCTACCGGCTGGCCCTGCCGCCCGTCTCCGGTGTCTTCCGCCCCCGGCTGGTGGCCCTGTGCGCGGTACTCGCCGCCGCCACCTTCCTGCTGTTCTGCCGGGGCCTGACGACCGGCGACCATCCGATCGGCTTCACCGACGTCGTACGGGCCCTGGTGGGCTCGGGCGACCCCGGAACCGTCCTCGTGGTGCGGGAACTGCGGCTGCCCCGCGCCCTGGTCGGACTGCTGGCGGGCATCGCCTTCGGTGTCTCCGGCGCGCTGTTCCAGACCATGACCCGCAATCCGCTGGCCAGCCCCGACATGATCGGCCTCACCCAGGGCGCGGGCACCGCCGTGGTCGCGGGCATCGTGCTGGGCTGGGACGGCGGCCTCGGCACCCAGGCCCTCGGCCTGCTCGGCGCCCTGGCCTCGGCCCTCATCGTGTACGTGCTGTCCTGGCGGCGCGGCACCACCGGATACCGCATCGTCCTGGTCGGCATCGGTGTGGCCTGGATCTGTACCAGCGCCACCGACTACCTGGTGGCCAAGGGCGGACGTTTCCAGGCACAGGCCGCCCTCGGCTGGCTGGTCGGCAATCTCAACGGCCGTACGTGGGACCAGGTCGGCCCGCTCGCCGTCGCGCTGGCGGTGCTGTTGCCGACGGCACTGCTGCTCGGCCGGCTGCTGCGCACCCTCCAACTCGGCGACGACGTGGCCACCGGCCTCGGTACGCGGGTACAGCCCGTCCGTCTCGCCATCCTGCTCGCCGGTGTCGGGCTGATCGCGTTCGCCACCGCCTCCGCCGGTCCCGTCGCGTTCGTGGCGCTCGCCGCTCCGCAGATCGCCCAACGGCTGGCCCGTACGGCCTGGCCGCCGACCGTCGCCTCGGGACTGACCGGGGCACTGGTGGTCCTCGGCGGCGACCTCATCGCCCGTACGCTCGTGCCCGGCACGGAACTGCCGGTCGGAATCGTCACCGGAGTGCTCGGCGCACCGGTCCTGCTCTGGCTGCTCGCCCGCGCCAACCGCGCGGGTTCAGGAGGTTGAACCCATGTCGGCTGATCCCACGCCGGCGGATCCCCGGCCGGCCGACCGCGTGGCGGCCCCCGACCCGGACCTGCGCGCGAGCGGTCTGCGGCTGGCCTACGACAGCCGGATCGTCGTGGACGGGCTCGACCTGGCCGTACCGCCGGGCCGGATCACGGCCATCGTCGGCGCCAACGCCTGCGGCAAGTCCACCCTGTTGCGCGCCCTCGCCCGGCTGCTGGCGCCCAAGGAAGGCGCCGTCCTCCTCGACGGCCGGGCCCTGCGGTCGATACCGAGCAGGGAGCTGGCCCAGCGCCTCGGCATCCTGCCGCAGAGTCCGCTCGCGCCGGAGGGGCTGACCGTCATCGACCTGGTCAACCGCGGCCGTTCACCGCATCAGACCTGGTGGCGCCAGTGGTCGAAGGCCGATGAGCAGGCCGTGCGCCGGGCCCTGGACGCCACGGGCATGACGGACCTCGCGGACCGGCCCGTCGACGAGTTGTCCGGCGGTCAGCGCCAACGTGCCTGGATCGCCATGGCGGTCGCCCAGGGCACCCCCGTACTGCTGCTGGACGAGCCGACGACGTATCTGGACCTGGCCCATCAGATCGACGTCCTGGACCTCATCACCGACCTCAACCGGCGCGAGAGCCGCACGGTCGTCATGGTGCTCCACGACCTCAACCAGGCCTGCCGGTACGCCGATCACGTCGTCGCGATGAAGTCCGGGAGGATCGTCGCCGAAGGAAGCCCCGCGGAGGTCATCACCGCCGCCACCGTCGAGGACGTCTTCGACCTGACCTGCCAGATCACGACGGACCCGGTCAGCGGCACCCCACTGGTCATCCCGATAGGGCGTCACCATGGAGCCCGCGCCCGTTAGGGGCGCGCGGCTGTGTCGATTTGCGGCTCCGCCGCGGGGCGCGGCCGGCCCCCACCCACCCGCAGCCGAATCACCCTCCTGACAGTGGAGCGTTCACGCGGGTTCCGCCAGGATCGTCGTCCCCGTTCCGACGACACCCGCCAGCCCGTCGAGCAGTGCGTGCGGCGCGCGCCCGTCGAGCACCCGGGCCGCTCCCACGCCACCCCTGACGGCCCTCAGACAGGCCTCCATCTTGGGTCCCATGCCGCCGTTCAGCGTCGGCAGCAACCGCTCCAGTTCCCCCGCGCCGATCCGGTCGACGATCCGGTCGCTCTCGGGCCAGTCGGCGTACAGCCCGGGAACATCGGTGAGGACGACCAGGATCCGCGTCCCCAGCGCGGCCGCCAACGCCCCTGCCGCCGTATCGGCGTTGACGTTGTAGACCTGCCCGTCCTCGCCGCGGCCGACGGAGGAGACCACCGGGATGTGGCCGCTGTCGAGCAGGATGCGTACGACCGCGGTGTTCACCCGTGCCACGTCCCCGACGAGCCCGATGTCGACGGACTCACCGGCCACTTCGGCGTACCGCTTGACGGCGGTGAGGGTGCGCCCGTCCTCGCCGCTGAGGCCGACGGCGTACGGGCCGTCTTCGTTGAGCAGGCCGACGAGTTCCTTCTGGACCTTGCCGGACAGCACCATGCGGACGACCTCCATGGTCTCCGGAGTGGTGACCCGGAGCCCGTTCAGGAAGGACGACTTGAGGCCGAGGCGGTCCAGGTGGGCGCCGATCTGCGGACCGCCGCCGTGCACGACGACCGGTCTGACGCCGGCGCGCCGCAGGGTGAGGACGTCCTGTGCGAAGGCCCGCCTGAGCGTGTCGTCGGTCATCGCGTGGCCGCCGTACTTGACGACGACCGTGTGTCCGCACAGGGGTTCCAGCGCGGCGAGGCGATCGGTGAGATCGGCCGCGGAGGACGTGACCTCGAAGGACGCGGCATCGAGGGAGGTGGCCGTTTCGGCCACGACGGCCCCGTTCACGGACGCCGGCCGCTGCGGGCCACGCGCTTCTCGGCCAGGCCGGACTCCGGCGGAGCCTGGAGCGTGCTGTGCCTCCAGGTCTGACAGCCGAACATGACGACCCGCATCGTCGATCCTCTCCTAGGACACACCATTGCAAGGTAAGGCTAACCTTATTTAACATCAGTGGCGCCTAGGGGAAGGAAAGTTGCGGTGAACGCACTGCATGACGAGCCGGACGCCATCCTTGACGTGCTCGGTATAGGTTTCGGGCCGTCAAATCTCGCACTGGCCATTGCGGTTGAGGAACACAACGCCCAAGTCGCCCCGGAGCACCGGATCCGCGCGGGATTCCTGGAGCGCCAGCCGTCGTTCGGCTGGCACCGGGGAATGCTCATCGAAGACGCCACGATGCAGGTGTCCTTTCTCAAGGACCTGGTCACCATGCGCAACCCGACCAGCGACTTCAGCTTCCTGTGTTTCCTGCGGGAGCGGGGCAGGATGGTGGACTTCCTCAACGCGAAGACGCTGTTCCCGTTGCGGATCGAGTTCCACGAGTACTTCGAGTGGGCCGCCGCCCGGGTGGCCCACCTCGTCGACTACTCCGACGAGGTCGTGTCGGTCGACCCGGTGACCGGCCCCGACGGGGAGGTCCGCTGGCTGGACGTGGTCAGCCGCGTGCCCGGCTCCCCTGAGCGGACCATCACACGAAGGGCCCGGAACATCTCGGTGGCCGTCGGTCTGGAGCCGCACCTGCCACCGGACACCGCCCTGTCCGACCGCATCTGGCACAACAGCCAACTCGTTCCGCGTGTAAGTGAGTTGAACGACTCCGGCACCCCGGTGGGCCGTGTCCTGGTGCTCGGCGCGGGCCAGAGCGCGGCCGAGGCCGTTGACTATCTGCACCAGTCCTTCCCCGAGTCGGAGATCTGCGCGATCTTCGCCAAGTACGGGTACACGCCCGCCGACGACAGCCCGTTCGCCAACCGGATCTTCGACCCGGAGGCCGTGGACGTCTACTTCCGCTCCAAACCGGAGGTGAAGCAGTCCCTGGTCGACTACCACCGCAGCACCAACTACTCGGTGGTCGACATGGATCTCATCGAGTCGCTGTACGCGACGATGTACCGCGAGAAGGTGCAGGGCCGTGAGCGGCTGCGCCTGCGCAACGTGTCCCGCATCCGGGACGTACGCAGCCTCGACGACCACCTTGAGGTCACCGTCGAGTATCTCCCCACCGGGGAACGGGAGGTGATCTCCGCGGACGTGCTCGTCCACGCGACCGGCTACCGCCCCAGGGATCTCGACACCCTCCTGGGCAGGACCGCGAAACTCTGCCTGCGGGACGACAAGGACGCGGTACGCGTCGGGCGCGATCACCGTGTCGAGCTCACGCCCGACGTGACGGCAGGCATCTATCTGCAGGGCGCGACCGAGCACACGCACGGACTCACCTCGACCCTGCTGTCCACCACGGCGGTCCGGTCCGGCGAGATCCTCGACTCCCTGCTCGCCCACCGCGCGGACGACCTGGCGGACGGCCTCACCGCGCGAGCCGGCTGAGAGGCCCCGACGGCCGGGGTGGGACGGCACGGATCCACGTGCCGTCCCACCCGCACGGCCGCCGTCGGTTCCCCGTTCCCTCACCGGGCAATACCCATTAACTCAAGGCAGCCTCACCTAACTTTTCCGCGTTCGATCCCGGAGGGACACGGGTGAGTCCTTCATATCCGACGGGGCGGGACGTCCTGCGGGAACCGGTCCGGCCGGATCGTGGAGAGCGGCACCCACGACGAGCTGTGCGCGGCGGCCGGCGTCCACGCCTCCCTGTGGGAGGCGTGGTCCGGCACCCGCACCACGGCCGACCAGACCCCCACGCACCGCCGCCCTGACACCACGACCCTGAAGGACGACTGATGCCCGGCTCTTCCAGAAGAGGCACACGCCTCGTCGCGGCGCTCGCGTCGGCACTCCTCCTCTTCTCCACCGCCGCGGCCTGCGGCTCCGAGGACGACAGCTCCGAGGCGGGCTCGGACTCGTCCGGGTCCGCGAGCGGCGCCTTCCCGGTGACGATCGCCCACAAGTACGGCAGCACCACCATCAAGTCCGAGCCGAAGCGGATCGTCACGGTCGGGCTGACCGACCAGGACCCCGTGCTCGCCCTGGGCAAGGTGCCCGTCGGCACCACCCACTGGCTCGGCGACTACAAGGGCGCCATCGGTCCATGGGCCGCCGACAAGCTGGGCGGCGCCGAGGCCCCGACCGTGCTGAAGGACACCGGCACGGGCCCGCAGACGGAGAAGATCGCAGCCCTGCGACCTGATCTGATCCTCGCGGTCTACGGCGGTCTGACGAAGGACCAGTACACGACCCTTTCGAAGTTCGCCCCGGTCGTGGCCCAGCCGAAGGAGTACAACGACTTCGGTGTGCCGTGGCAGAAGCAGACCGGGATCATCGGCAAGGCGCTCGGTCAGGAGAGCAGGGCGAAGGACCTGGTCAAGGGCGTCCAGGACGACATCGCGACCACGGCCGAGGACAATCCCGAGTTCGCGGAGTCCACCGGCGTGATGGCGACCCCGTACGAGGGCATCTTCGTCTTCGGCAGCCAGGATCCGCGCTCGCGCATCCTGACCGACCTCGGCTTCGAGCTGCCGAAGGACCTGGACAAGGTCATCGGTGACGAGTTCGGGGCCGACATCAGCAAGGAGCGCACCGACCTGCTGGACACCGACGCGATCGTGTGGATCGTCGGCGACACGGCCAAGGACGCGGCCGCGCTCCACAAGAACGCCCTCTACGCCGACCTGAACGCGGTGAAGCAGGGGCGCGAGGTCTTCGTCAAGGAGGCGGGCGACTTCGGCAACGCCGTCTCGTTCGTGTCGGTGCTGAGCCTGCCGTACATGCTGGAGCGTCTGGTCCCGCAGCTCGGCGCGGCGGTCGACGGCGACACGGCCACGAAGGTCACCGAGCCGACGTCCTGACGACGTCCACGAGGAACCCGGCGGATGTATACAGAGGGCCGGGGCCACGGGCGAACCGTGATCCCCGGTCCTGCCGTGTCGCGCGTGTGACCTCGGCCCCGGCTGTGTCACGCGACACGCTCGCTACTGGAGACCCTGAAAGTATGATCAACCAATGTCTGACATGACCGAAACCACGCCCGGCTGGCTCCCGCACGACGAACTGGAGCAGGCGCGCGCACGCATGCCGATCCTGTACGTGGAGGCCGTCCCCGTCCGCGTCGACGACAGCGGCGAAGTCACCAGCATCGGACTGCTGCTCCGCATCGGGTCGGACGGGACGGTCAGCCGCGCGCTCGTCTCCGGCCGGGTGCTGCACCACGAGCGGGTGCGGGACGCCCTGCTGCGCCACCTGGAGAAGGACCTCGGCCCGGTCGCACTCCCCCGCGTCCCGGCCTCGCTGCAGCCCTTCACCGTCGCCGAGTACTTCCCGACGCTCGGGGTCACGCCGTTCCACGACCCCCGCCAGCACGCGGTGTCCCTCGCCTACATCGTCCCGGTGTCCGGTGACTGCCGGCCGCGGCAGGACGCTCTCGACCTGGTCTGGTTCAGCCCCGAGGAGGCCGCGTCGCCCGTGGTCATCAACGAGATGCCGGGCGGCACCGGAGCCCTCCTCAAGCAGGCCCTCGCGCACATCGGCCACCTGTCCTGACGGCCGGCGCCCGTCCTCAGAGTTCGAGAGCGACGAACCCGTCCGGCTCGTCCGGTGCCGGGGCGGTCACGGTGTAGCCGAAGCGATCCTTCAGGCCCGTGACGTCCCACAGCGCCGCACGGTCGCGGTAGTTGAAGACGAGTTCCTTCTCGGCTCCGCCGTGCTTGAGGATCCGGGCGATGGCGATCTCGTTGGGGTGGTCGTGCCGCGCGCCGCTGGTCGATATCAGGTAGCGGTCGCAGTCGATCAGGTCGAGGAGTTCGTTCGAGAGGTTGTAGTCGCTTCCGTGGTGGGCGACCTTGAGGAGGTCGACGTGCATCCGTCCGCCCTCCGCCTCGGCCCGGGGCCGTATCGACGCCACGAGCCGGCGGTCGTCGGCGTCACCGGTGAGGACGACCCGCTTGTCCTCGAACTCGAAGAGCAGACCGATGCTCGACACGTTCGTCTTCGACGTGTCGGGCTTGAACACCGACGCGGCCAGCCGGTCCACGTTGACGCCCCCGAAGTGCTCGAAGCCCGGGACCGGGGCGTTCTCCTCGGGATCCCGGCCGGGGATCAGACCGTGTCTGGCGCATTCCGCGGTCCAGGCGGGCGCCAGCTTCTCCAGTTGCCTGCGGTCGGGTGAGAGCACGTCCATCGTGGATCCGTCGTCGAACCACGCGAGTTCTCGGCCGACCTCGACACTGCGTCCGCCGAACGCGTCGTTCCACGGCACCTTCTGCTCCAGCAGGGCGCTGGTGAGCTTCTCCCCGTCCTGGGCGCCGAACCCCTCGGTGTCGAGGAGGTGGTCGAAGCCGTTGAACCACACGTCCCCGAACTCCACCGACCGGTCGAGGTCGTCCAGCAGGGCGAGCACGCCGAGGATGTGGTCCTGGTCGACATGGGTGACGACGAGGACGTCGACCTGACCGTCGAGCCCGGCGAGCGTGGGCTTGATCAGCGGGTACGTTCCCGAGCGGCCGCCGTCGACGAGGATCCGTCGTACGAAGCCGCCGTCGCCGTACTCCAGGAGCAGGCAGTCGCCGTCCTCGCCGGGCATCATCGTGAACCGGATCATTGCTGTCTCCCTCGCAGAGCGACGATCACGAACGGCTCGCGCATGTCGACACGCCACGACAGGCGGCGGGCCTGTTCGAGCCGCGCGGCGCAGCCGGGGTCGTCGGGGAACTCGGAGAGTCCGTGGATGAGGCGGCTCAGGCCCAGGGTGAAGACCGGCACTCCGCGGTCGAAGGCCTCGACCAGGGCGTCCCGTGCCGCCTCCCGCTCGGGCTCGGTGTGGGCCCGGCGCAGGTGCCGCATGGCCCAGAGCAGGGATCCGTCGCTCATCCAGTCGAACTCGCGCCGCAGCCGGGACAGCCACGGGTCCCAGCGGTGCGGCTGTTCGGTCAGCTCGCTGCCGACGAGGACGTAGGCGCCCGCCACCGCCGCGAGCGGGTTGGTCATCTCTCCGTAGAGCATGGTCTCCGCGTCCCTGACCAGCGTCGCCGCCGCGTCGAAGGCGCCCCGGGCCATGTAGGCGAGGGCGGGCCCCACCCGGCTGTCGCGTACGGACACCGAGACGGCGCTGCCGGTCGGGCTCTGCCGTTCGTTGACGAGGACCTCGATCTGCGCGGCGCCCCAGGGGGCGGGCAGGGTGACGACGTACTCGCTGCCGGCCAGCGAGACGACCAGGAACTGGCGTGGGCCCAGGGGCACGTCGAGCGTGCGTCCGCCCCGTTCGTCGACCGGGCCGTGCTCGCCGAAGCGGTACAGCCGCGCGGCGGCGTCGCCCAGTTCGAGACTGGCGACGGAGTGCGGTTCGGAGCGGGCGATCTCGAACGCGACCAGTTGCTTCGCGGGCCCGTCGGTCAGCCGGAGCATCGACGGGAACTGCCAGCTCGTCGGCTTCGGGTCGCCCACCCAGGCCGCGTGTCCGGGTTCGATGAACGCGCCGCGCTCCCAGGTCCCGGACCGTGAGCCCAGGGAGCGGGGCACGGGGATCGGGGCTCCGTCGTGGTAAGCCCCGTAGGACTCGATGTTGCCCATGAGGTGCTGCCAGGAGTGCGACTCGAAGGGCGAGGCCGCCGGGCGGAGCGTCACCTGCTTCTCCTCGCCGTCCGCCACCTCGGCGTCCTTGGAGAGCACGACCCCGGAGGGCAGTGTGGCGGACACGATGTAGTGGCCGGGGGCGACCTCGAACCGCGCCGGAGGTGCCGTGGTCCCGCAGGGGAAGAGGACGGCGCGGTGACCGGGGCCGCTGCCCTCGGACGGGTAGATGTTGCCGACCACCTTCGCCCCGTCGGCGAGGTCGGCTTCGTGGAGGCTCAACTCGACGTTCACGCTCAGGCCCGCGCTCATGGCTTCTCCAACTTCACGCGGCGGAACACCGGACGTACGGTGACGGACTTCGTCCGCACGTCCTGGTCGCCGAGCCGGGCCTCGAAGTCGTAGTCCCCGAAGCACAGTTCGATGGCCCACTCGCTCTCCGGATCCTCGCCGTCGACCTCGCCCGCGGCCCGATGCAGCCGCTCGAGACCGTCTTCACGGCAGACGAACTCGGCCTCGGCGTTGTCCTCGGCGGGATCGCAGCCGACGTACACCGGGACGACCGGCGGTCCTGGCAACTGGTGGAGGACGAACACGGGCAGTTCGCCGACCGAGGGGACCTGGACGCCCGCCACGGCCCCGGCGAACCGCGGCTGGCGCATGAAGTGGTCGATGGCCTTCAGCAGGTCGGAGGTGTCGACCCGCCAGTCGCCCTCGGGATCGTCGCTCGCGGCGCCGGCGAGGCTCTTCAGGAGGGCCTCGGTGAACAGGCTCACCTGACCGGGCCGCGCGTGCGAGCGGTCGCCGGACAGGGTGGCGTAGTACGGGATGTGGAAGCGGCGCGGCAGATCGAGGGGCCGGGTCCCGGCGCCGAGCGGGGAGCGCCCCGCGAAGCGCGCGCCCGAACGCTCGATGAGGACATCGGAGTTGGACCGGCATGCGTCGACGAAGAACACCTGCTCGCTGGCCCTGCACCGCTTGAGGCCGTTCATCAGGCCCGCGAAGTCCAGTGCGCTGTTGAGGGGGTTGTGCTCGTCGGCGAAGATGTCCGCGGCCAGGAGCGCCATGTCGTCGCCCTGCGAGACTCCGTGGCCGCAGAAGTAGAAGACGAGCCGGTTGTCGACATGGCTGTCACCGCGGTCGTACCACTGGGTGACCGCCGTGAGGATGTTGTCGATGGTGGCGGTCTCGACCTCGTGGGCCTGCTGGGTGCGGGGGTTCACGAACGGGGTCGGCGTTTCCTCGCTGAGCAGCAGGGCGACGCTGCCGAGCGGTCGCCCGGGGTCGTGGTACTCGGCCAGCAGCCAGGTCGCGAGCGTACGGGCGGAGATGGGCGGCGAACTGAGCTGCCGCATTCCGTCGGAATCGGCGACCGGTGCCTCGCCCCCGGCGAGATGGGGATACTTGCCGACGCCGATGACCAGTGCGTGGGTGCACGGAGAACCGGCGTGCTCATCGAGGTGGACCACGGAACCGGCCATGGATCCTCCGGAACCCCTGTACCGCACCGGAGCGTGCCCGAAGGCAGCATTTTCCCTATTATATTCCTGAGACATTCAATATGTCCCGCTATGCCACCAGTGACCGGTTCCTCGGTGAACGTGAGGCGCCCCATGGCCAAGAATCTCGTCGTCTGTCTGGACGGCACGGGCAATCAGTTGAAGGCGAAAGGGAACACCAATGTCGTCCGGCTCTACGAAATGCTGGACCTCACCGATCCCGCCCGGCAGATCGCCTATTACGACCCCGGTGTCGGCACGTTCTCGGCCGCGGGCGCCTGGACACCCTTGGGCCGGCATCTGTCGAAACTCCTCGGTCTCGCCTTCGGCTCCGGAATGCGCACCAACCTCGCCGAGGCCTACACCTATCTGATGCGGCACTACCAACCGGGCGACCGCATCTACGTGTTCGGCTTCAGCCGCGGCGCCTACACGGCCCGCGCCCTCGTGGGCATGCTCAAGGCGGTCGGTCTGATGCGGCCCGGCATGGAGAACCTCGTCCCGTACGCCGTGTCCGTCTACGCGAGGAACAAGGACTGGACGCGGCAGGACTGGGACCAACTCCACCGATTCGCGGGCGCGTTCAGCAACGCGGTCGACGGGCGGGTCGGCATCCGGGTCGAGTACCTGGGGATCTGGGACTCCGTGAAGGCCGCGGGCCTCCTGCGCTGGAACCTGCGCTGGCCGTACACCCGTCAGGCCCCGAACGTCCGCCGCATCCGCCACGCCGTGTCCATCGACGAGAAGCGCAGACCCTACCGCGAGTACCTCGTCACCCCCGCCGACGGCGACAAGAAGCAGGCCGTGCCGTCGACGGTCGAGCAGGTGTGGTTCGCCGGGGTCCATTCCGACGTCGGCGGGACCTTCGACGACGATCCCCGGCTCGCCGCGATCGCCCTCAAGTGGGTCGTGGACGGCGCCCTCGAAGCACGGGACGGCGAGCCCGAAGCACGTCTCCTCCTGAAGCCCCGGGCCTACGAGCGCGAGGTGACCCTCGTGCCCGAGGACGCCCTGGGCAAGGTGCACCGGATGGGCTGGATCTGGGCCCTGCTCACCTACCGGCGCCGTGGACTTCCGCAGGGCGCGCATGTGCACGAGAGCGTCCGCGCGCGGCTGGAGAAGGACGCCGGACACGCGGACCGGATCCCGCCGACGGCGGTCTGGGCGGACACCGGCTGGCTCACCGCCCGGCAGTGATCCCCTGACTCACCGCCCGGCAGTGATCCTCACGGGGCGGTGGAGGTACGCGCCCATGGGCTCGCCGGGGATCCTTACCCAGCGGCGAGCCGCCCCAGGGCCCCCTCCGAACCTTCCCAACCCTCCGGCCGAAACCGTCGGGAGGGTCAGCCGATTCAGCCGATCTCGACGAGCAGGTCGCCGCCCTCCACCTGCTGGATCTTGTTGATGGCCAGCCTGGACACCGTTCCGGCCTTCGAGGCGGTGACCGCGGCCTCCATCTTCATGGCCTCGATGGTGGCCACCGTGGCGCCGGCCGCCACCTCGTCGCCCTCGGCGACCGCGAGCGTCACGACTCCGGCGAACGGCGCGGCGACATGGCCGGGGTTGGCCCGGTCGGCCTTCTCCGTCGCCGGGACGTCGGAGGCCACCGAGGTGTCGCGCACCTGGATGGGCCGCAACTGGCCGTTCAGGGCGGACATCACCGTACGCATCCCGCGTTCGTCGGCCTCGCCCACGGCCTCCAGCTCGATGAGCAGCCGTACGCCCTGTTCGAGGTCGACCGCGTACTCCGTCCCGGGGCGCAGCCCGTAGAAGAAGTCCTTGCTGTCCAGCACGCTGGTGTCGCCGTAGGTCTGACGGTGTGTCTCGAACTCGCGCGTCGGCCCGGGGAACAGCAGCCGGTTGAGTGTCGCCCGGCGCTCCTTCACCAGCCCCTCGCGGTCGTCCGCGGTCAGTTCCTCGACGGGCTTGGGGGCGGCGCGGCCCTCAAGGGCCTTGGTGCGGAACGGCTCGGGCCAGCCGCCGGGCGGGTTGCCCAGCTCGCCGCGGAGGAAGCCGATGACGGAGTCGGGGATGTCGAACCTGTTCGGGGTCGCCTCGAAGTCCGCCGGTGAGACGCCGGCGCCCACCAGGTGGAGCGCGAGGTCACCGACCACCTTCGAGGACGGGGTGACCTTCACCAGATGGCCGAGGATGCGGTCGGCGGCTGCGTACATCGCCTCGATCTCCTCGAAGCGGTCGCCGAGGCCGAGCGCGACCGCCTGGGTGCGCAGGTTGGAGAGCTGCCCGCCGGGGATCTCATGGTGGTAGACCCGCCCGGTCGGCGCGGCCAGGCCCGCCTCGAAGGGTGCGTAGATCTTGCGGACGCTCTCCCAGTACGGCTCCAGGTCGCCCACGGCCTGGAGGCTCAGCCCGGTGGACCGCTCGGTGTAGTCGGTCGCGGCGACGATGCCCGACAGCGAGGGCTGCGAGGTGGTACCCGCCATCGAGGCCACCGCGCCGTCGACCGCGTCCGCGCCGGCCTGGATCGCGGCGAGGTAGGTGGCGAGCTGGCCGCCCGCGGTGTCGTGGGTGTGGATGTGCACCGGCAGGTCGAACTCGCGGCGCAGCGCCGATACGAGGGTCGCGGCGGCCGGAGCGCGCAGCAGGCCCGCCATGTCCTTGACGGCCAGGACGTGGGCCCCTGCCTCGACGATCTGCTCGGCGAGGCGGAGGTAGTAGTCCAGGGTGTAGAGCCGCTCGGACGGGTCGGACAGGTCGGAGGTGTAGCAGAGGGCGACCTCGGCGATCGCCGTTCCCGTCTCCCGTACGGCGTCGATGGCGGGCCGCATCTGCCCGACGTCGTTCAGCGCGTCGAAGATCCGGAAGATGTCGATGCCGGTCGCCGCGGCCTCCTGCACGAAGGCGTCGGTCACCTCGGTCGGGTACGGCGTGTAGCCCACGGTGTTGCGGCCGCGCAGCAGCATCTGCAGACAGATGTTCGGCACGGCCTCTCGGAGCGCGGCCAGGCGTTCCCAGGGGTCCTCGGCGAGGAAGCGGAGCGCGACGTCGTAGGTGGCGCCGCCCCAGCACTCCAGGGACAGCAGCTCGGGCAGGGTCCGCGCCACGACGGGCGCGACGGCGAGCATGTCCTTGGTACGCACCCGGGTGGCGAGCAGCGACTGGTGGGCGTCGCGGAACGTGGTGTCGGTGACGCCGATGGCCGGTGACTCGCGCAGCCACCGGGCGAAGCCCTCGGGGCCGAGTTCGACGAGCCGCTGCCGGGACCCGGCGGGCGGCTCCGTGGCCGACACGGGCGGCACCTTGGTGACGGGGTCGCTCAGCTCGGGCCGTTCGCCGTGCGGCTTGTTCACCGTGACGTCGGCGAGGTAGGTGAGGAGCTTCGTACCGCGGTCGGCGGAGTGGCGGGCCGTGAGGAGGTGCGGGCGCTTCTCGATGAACGACGTCGTGACCTGGCCGGCCCGGAAGTCCGGGTCGTCCAGCACCGCTTGCAGGAAGGGGATGTTGGTGGCCACGCCGCGGATGCGGAACTCGGCCACGGCACGCCGGGCCCGGCCGATCGCGGTGCTGAAGTCGCGTCCCCGGCAGGTGAGCTTGACCAGCATCGAGTCGAAGTGCGCGCTGATGTCCGTACCGGCGTGGGTGGTTCCGCCGTCCAGCCGGATGCCCGAACCGCCGGGCGAGCGGTAGGCGCTGATCCTGCCGGTGTCGGGTCGGAAGCCGTTGGCCGGGTCCTCGGTGGTGATACGGCACTGAAGTGCGGCACCGTGCAGGGTGACGGTCTCCTGGGAGAGCCCGAGGTCGGCCAGGGTCTGGCCGGAGGCGATGCGCAGCTGGGACTGCACGAGGTCGACGTCGGTGACCTCCTCGGTCACCGTGTGCTCGACCTGGATGCGCGGGTTCATCTCGATGAAGTGGTAGTTGCCCTCGCGGTCGAGGAGGAACTCCACGGTGCCCGCGTTGCGGTAGCCGATCTCCCGGGCGAACCGTACGGCGTCGGCACAGATCCGGTCGCGCAGCTCGGGGTCGAGGTTCGGCGCGGGGGCGAGCTCGATCACCTTCTGGTGGCGGCGCTGCACCGAGCAGTCGCGCTCGAAGAGGTGGATGACATTGCCCTCCCCGTCCGCGAGGATCTGCACCTCGATGTGACGGGGTTCGACGACGGCCTTCTCCAGGAACACCGTGGAGTCGCCGAACGCGGACGCCGCCTCGCGGGACGCCGCCTCGATGGACTCGCGGAGCTGGGCGGGCTCCTCGACCCGCCGCATGCCACGCCCGCCACCGCCCGCGACGGCCTTGACGAACACCGGGAATCCGATGTCCTCGGCGGCGCGCACGAGTTCGTCCACGTCGGTGGAGGGTTCCGAGGAGCCGAGCACCGGTACGCCTGCCGCGCGGGCGGCGGCCACCGCGCGCGCCTTGTTGCCGGTCAGCTCCAGCGTGTCCGCGCTCGGGCCGACGAAGGTGATGCCGGCCTCCTCGCAGGCGCGCGCCAGGTCGGGGTTCTCGGACAGGAACCCGTATCCCGGGTAGACCGCGTCCGCTCCCGCCCGCTGCGCCGCGCGGACGATCTCCTCCACGGAGAGGTAGGCCCGCACCGGGTGTCCCGGCTCCCCGATCTCATAAGCCTCGTCCGCCTTCAACCGGTGCAGTGAATTGCGATCCTCGTGCGGGAAGACGGCCACGGTTCGCGCGCCCAGCTCATAGCCGGCGCGGAACGCGCGAATAGCGATCTCACCACGGTTGGCGACCAGCACCTTGCGGAACATTTGGATCCCTTCAGCCTGCCCGGTGACGCGCACCATCGTGTCGGCCCCGCCCGCCCCGCGCCATGTGAGCCGGGCCACTCGTCCGGATGCCTCCGGCCCGCGGAGCAGCCAGGTACCCGGCCAAGACCTCCACTGGCCGGCCTCGCGGGCCACCGACGAACTCCTTGAGCGGTCGGGCGGCTACCCAGTTACAGGGTGCACAGTCACCCGGGCCCGAAGGTCGGATCGACCCCGGTCAGGTCGCGGCTGGCCTCCCACAGACGTGCCGCGGCATCCCGGTCGGCCAGCCGGTCGCCGACCGGTTCGAGTCCGGGCACGCCTCGCAGGCCGAACACCCGGGGTCCCCACAGCTGCCCGCCGCTCACGGACGGGTCGAGAACGGCCCGTACGGCAGGCCACGCGGCGTGCTCCTTGCCCTGGACGAGCAGACCGGCGGGCAGGCCGCGCAGCCGTTCGCCGGTGGTGCGCCGATGTACGTCCGCGCGTTCGGGAGTCAGGGAGTCCAGCGCGCCGCCGGGGTGGGTCACCACGCTCGACACCGTGCTCGCGGCGGCCCGCAGCCGGCGGTCGAGCTCGAAGCCGAAGAGCATCTGCGCGAGTTTGGAGCGGGAGTAGGTGCGCTTGGGCTGGTAGTCCCGGGTGCTCTGCAGGTCGGCCAGGTCCAGCCGCACGGACTTGCCCGTGAAGCTTCCGGTGGTGACGACACGGCCGGCGGGGGCGGCCGCCAGCAGGGGCGCGAGCCATCCGGTCAGCGCGAAGTGCCCGAGGTGGTTGATGCCGAACATCCACTCGTTGCCGTCCGCGGTCTCCCGGCGCTCCGGCTCTTCGATCAGGACCCCGGCGTTGTGGACCACCGCGTCCAGGCGGTCCACCTCCAGGGCGTCCACACAGGCCCGCAGTGAGGACAGGTCGGCGAGGTCCAGCCTCAGATGACGTACGCGGGCGTCGGGGACACGGGAGCGGATGGATGCCATGGCCGCTTCGGCCCTGGCCGCGTCACGGCTGCCGAGCACCACCGTGGCGCCGGTGCCGGCGAGCTGCTCGGCGACGAAGTACCCGATGCCCGCGTTGCCGCCGGTGACCAGGAAGGTCTTGGCGTCGGCACGCGGGAGCCGGTGAACGGACCACGGCCGGGACTGGACTGCGGACGACATGGCACGCTCCTCGCGCTCGGGACGATCTGGTGGTGGACGGGCCACGTGTTCATGGCCCAAGCCCACATCCCCAAGATCCCGGCGGCCGCCGACAGATCACCGACAGATGCCGTCCGCCGCCTACAGGCGGGCGACACGGCTGCTCGTCTTAAGCCGGACCGTTGACGAGACCCTGGACAATCTTCGAAGGCGGGGGCCGAACCCGCGTCGCCGAGAGGCAGGAGACGTCCATGACCGTTCTCGACTCCCCGATCCCGCGCTTCCATCTGGCCATGCCGGTCGACGACCTGGCGGCCGCCCGCCGTTTCTACGGCGAGGTGCTGGGCCTGGAGCAGGGCCGCAGCTCGGACACCTGGGTGGACTGGAACCTGCACGGCCACCAGTTCGTCACGCACCTCTCGCCGGAGCGCGCCCAGCGGATACACAACCCGGTCGACGGCCACGACGTACCCGTGCCGCACTTCGGACTGATCCTCACGGTCCCCGCGTTCCGGCAGCTGGCGGACCGGCTGCGCGCGGCGGACGCAGAGTTCGTCATCGAGCCCTACGTCCGCTTCCAGGGGCGGACCGGCGAGCAGTGGACCATGTTCCTCCTCGACCCGGCCGGCAACGCCCTGGAGTTCAAGGCGTTCGCCGACGACTCCCAGGTCTTCGCCCCCTGACACGCGACCGCCTCGCGTTCAGACCAGGTCGGCCCGGGCGGGGCTGCCGTCGAGAGGGTCGCCGAGGGGGTCGATGGCGTCCTCGTCGAGGAAGCCGCCCGACTGGTGCTGCCACAGCTTCGCGTACGCGCCCTCCGACGCGAGCAGTTCCTGGTGCGTGCCCTGCTCGATGATCCGTCCGCGGTCGAGGACGACGAGACGGTCCATGGTGGCGACCGTGCTCAGCCGGTGCGCCACCACGAGCGCCGTCCGTCCCTCCATGAGCCGCCACAGCGCCTCCTGGACGAGGATCTCGCTCTCGGAGTCCAGCGCGCTGGTTGCCTCGTCGAGCAGCAGGATCGGCGCGTCGCGCAGGATCGCCCTGGCGAGAGCGACCCGCTGGCGCTGTCCGCCGGACAGCTTCACACCGCGCTCGCCCACCATGGTGTCGAAGCCGTCCGGCAGCGCGTCGGCGAACTCCGCGACGTGCGCCGCCTCGGCCGCCCGGCGGATGTCGGCGTCGGTGGCGTCCGGCCGGGCGAACGCGATGTTCTCCCGCAGCGTGCGGTGGAACATCGCGGGGTCCTGCGGCACGTAGGCGATCAGACCACGCAGGTCGGCCTGGCGCAGCCTGCTGATGTCCTGGCCACCGATCAGGATCCGGCCGGCGTCGATGTCCGTCATCCGCAGCAGCAGCCGGGTGAGCGTGGTCTTGCCGCCGCCGGACCGTCCGACGAGGCCGATCTTCGTCCCGCTGGGCACGGCCAGGTCGAGGTCCTCGAAGAGCGGCTCCGCGCCCCCGTGGGCGAAGGTCACCTGCTCGAAGCGGACGTCGGCGGCCCCCGGCAGCGGCGCCGGTGTCGCGGGGTCGAGCACGGTCGGCGGCGCCAGCAGCAGTTCGGTGAACTGCGAGGCCTCCGTCATCGCGCTCTCCAGGCGACGGTAGATCTGGTTGAACTCGAACATGATCCGCGTCGCGTTCGTGTAGTACGTGAAGGCGACCACGACCGCCTCCACGCCGAGCCGCCCCCCGCCGAGCGCGACCGCGAGCAACAGACCGAGCGCGTTGGTCAGTACGGACATGGGCGCGACCAGCGTGTCGATGCGCAGGTTGCCGTAGTCCCACGACCTCAGCGTGAGCCGCCGCGATTGCGCGACGCGGGAGCGGTGCTCGGCCGCCTCCCGTTCCTCGGCCGCGAACGCCCGGACCGTGTCCATGTTCATCAGGCTGTCGGCGACGTGGCCCGCCACCCTGGCGATCGCCTCCTCGCGCTTGTCGACGAGCGCCTGACGGCGACGGATGAGGGGCACCACGAGCAGCGCCGTGAACGCGATCATCGTCAAGAGACCGACAACGAGCAGCGGTTCATAGCGCCACAGCACCACCGACCCGAACACGAGCGGCACCAGACTGGCCACGACCTGGAACGTCAGGGTGTCGACGAACTCCTCGAAGCGGGACGCGAAGCTCAGCACCCGCTTGGTCAGCGCCCCGGCGAAGTTGTCGTGGAAGAACGCCGCGTCCTTGGCGAACAGCTCGTCCATGCCGACCACGTACAGCCGCTCGATACCGCGGGCGGCAAGGCGGTTCAGACAGTGCAGGCCGATGCGCCACAGTATTTCCGCGAGCAGCAGGGCACCGGCGAAGCCGAGAACGTACGGCAGCGTCGAGCCGAGGTCGATACCGGCGTCACCGGCGATGCGGCCGACGAGCTTCGCGACGATCAGCGGCGCAATGTAGTTGATGCCGATGTTGCCCAGTGCGGGCATCAGCATCGCGGGTACCGTCAGCCACCGTAGCCGGGCCAACTCCCGTCCGTAGTAACGGAGTGCCAGGAGCACCGAGCCCCTGCTCCGCGGAACCTCTCGCGATTCGGGCGTTTCCATTCCAACCCTGTGGTGTTGTGTGCCAACTGGAACCGAATCGTCCCGCGACGGCACCCCCCGGGTCCAAGCGTTTTTCTCAGCCATTGGCCCGCCGCCCACCGGTGCGCCGCGTACGCCCGCGTGCGCGCCGGTACGGCCCGGGTGGCCGCCCTCCCCGCCACCGAGGCGCGTCAGTCAGGTACACGCGGCACACACGGAATGGACCGCTGCAGAATGTTTTCACCACGGGCACAGAATTACTTCGCGTTCTCCTCAATTGCGTTCCGCCCGCCGCTATTTGTCCACCGGACCGGGCCACGGGATTGCCTCGCCAATTGACGGGCATAATTGCGTGCGAATCTCGGCCCGGCCGGTTGAATGGCCGTATCGACACCGCTCGTTCATCCGGGTACGACACGAAGAAGGACCAGCCCAGTGATACCCAGTTCAACCCGAAACGATCATCTGCCGGTCTACGAGAGCCTGGTGCGTGAGCGCGGTGACGTCGTGGAGGAAGCCCGCGTGGCGGCCGAGCAGACGCAGCGCCAGATGGCCGAGGCACTCAACGGACACGAAGCGGTCCAACCGGAGCACGGTCCCCGGTGAACCCGCTCCGGCCGGGCGCGGTACACCGCTGTAACCCACAGACCCCCCGAAGAACCCGCGCAGGAGTCTCACACAGACTGCACACAGTCCCTCGAAAGCCTCGTTAGCGTTGCAGGCCGCTCGATCCCACGTACGAACGTGCCCGGGCCGCGGCCCGGAGGGTCGACGGTGCGTCAACCCAGGAAGACCCCCGATGGACTACTGCTCCTCCTGCCGCCGGCATCTCAATGGCGCCCTGGTGTGTCCAGGGTGCGGTGCCTATGCCCCGGACATCGCCCCGATCACCGCCGGCGGGCACACCGTCCCGGCCACCTCGACGAGTGCGGGCACACCGCCCGCATGGGATGCCGCCCCGGCGGACACGTGGCACGACGACCGGCCGCACGCCACGGCCGGCGGGGCAGCGATCACGGCGGCCATGAGCGAGTACCCGCGGACCGATCCGGACGACGACCTCGCACCCGTGCCGTCCGCCCCGCAGGGACGGGCGGCACGGCGTCGCCAGCGGGCCCGCTGGAAGAAGAACCAGCGCCGGGCCGTGGTGGCGACCGCCGTCGCACTCGTCGGAGGCGGCCTCACGGTGTCCGTGATGGACCAGCAGTCCGGTGACCGGGCACAGGCGGCCACGGCGCCGGAGTCCACGGGCGCGGATTCGGACATCGCCGAGAAGCCGTCGACGCCGTACACGCAGCCGGGCAGGACGCGGCCCGACTCGGGTGCCTCCTCCCCCACGACCTCCGCGCCCGAGCGCCCCAGCCG